>NZ_BMPP01000001.1:336942-490635 GCF_014647655.1 Deinococcus malanensis | reverse complement strand
ATCACGGCACCCAACGTGGCAGCGGTCGAAGCCACTGCTCTGATGACCGCAGTCACCTTCGCACCGACCGCCACTGACCTCGTTGACGGCAGCAGAGCTGTCTCCTGCGATAAACTCAGTGGATCGACCTTCCCCGTGGGCGAAACCACCGTGACCTGCACGTCCACGGACTCCAGAAACAATACGTCCACCAAGACCTTCACCGTCACTGTGAACTTCAAGTTCAATGGATTCTTCCAGCCAGTTGATATGGATGGCGTCTGGAACAAGGCCAAGGCAGGCAGCGCGATCCCCGTGAAGTTCAACTTGGGTGACGTCAAAGGCGCTACCGCAACTGAGATTTTTGCGGCAACACCTAAAGCCGTCGTAGTAAACTGCTCCACTACAGTTACCCAATCTATCGAGGAAACTGTTACTGCAAACACGAGCGGGCTGCAGTGGGATGGTACGCAGTACATCTACGTCTGGAAGACCGATTCTACAATGACAGGTAAGTGTGCGAGGTTTGAAGTACTTCTGAAGGACGGTAGCATTGCCCGGACAGCGTTGTTCACTTTCACTAAATAAGTGACCTCGTTCTAATAACACAGGACAACAAGTAGTCACCCCCACTAACATGGGGGTGACTACTTTCGCCTATGATGTGCTCATTTTTATTCTCGGCCTATCATCAAATGACTAATGCGCTTCTTTTGTCTTCATTCCTGTTAGCACAAAGAATGTCTGGGTCGCTGGTACTGAGTTCTATTGCGGTTATCAAATCGCTGTCCAACATGCCTTGAGCGAAGCAAGCTTTTCTGTTCTCTCGGGCAAGGCTGCGGAAGCAGCCCAACGCGCGTCGCGAGCTGGAAGATCAGGACGCCGCAGGGACGGTCATGGGCTTGATGAAGGAGGAGGAATGCGATCCTTCTTCACACTCGCGTCAAATCCTTAGGCAGCGGCAAAAACTCGATCTCCGGGTGCTGTTCGGCGGTGTATTCCAGGTCGTACTTGCTGCGGAACAGCATCACCGGGCGTCCCTGGTCGTCTTCCACGTGGCGGGCGAAGCGGGCGACGTTGCTTGGATCACCGGCCAGCCAGCGCACAAGCTGATAGCTGGTGACGTTCATCTCCACATCCACACCGTATTCCTCGGCCAGACGGGCCTGGAACACCTCGAACTGCAAAGGCCCGACAGCGCCCAGGTACGGGTCACGCGCCCCGTCCGTGGGGTAGAAGACCTGCACCACGCCTTCCTCGGCCAGCTGGGTCAGCCCTTTCATAAAGGCCTTGCGCTTGCCCACGTCCCGCAGAGAAAGGGTGGCAAAGGTCTCCGGCGTAAAGCGAGGGAAGCTGGGCAGCGTCACCTTGCCGTCCACGCTGATGACATCCCCAATCTGGAACACGCCGGGGTTGACCAGACCCACGATGTCGCCGGGGTAGGCTTCCTCCACCTTCTCGCGGTCCTGGGCAAACAGGGTATGGGCCTGCGACAGTCGCAGCTTGCGGCCTGTGCGGGTGTGGGTGACGTCCATGCCGCGCTCGAAGTGGCCGCTCATGACGCGCATGTAGGCGGTGCGGTCGCGGTGCTGCTTGCTCATGTTGGCCTGCAGCTTGAAGATAAAGCCTGCAAAAGGAGCCTCAGGGGCACGCTCTCCCAGGTTGGTCTCGACCGGACCCGGGGACGGCGCCAGATCCACGAAGTTGCTCAGGAAGTGCTCCACGCCGAAGTTGTTCATGGCCGAGCCGAAGAACACGGGCGTCAGTTCGCCGTTCAGGAACGCCTCGGGGTCGAACTCAGCCATGGCGCCCTGAATCAGCTCCACGTCTTCCTGCAGCTTGGCGGCAAGGTCCGCCCCGACCAGCTCAACCAGCTTGGGGTCGTTCAGGCCCGCCGTCTGCATGGGCGCGCGGTGCTTGCCGCCGGAGGTGCGCTCGAAGGCCAGCACCTGACCGGTCTGCAGGTCATACACACCCTTGAAATCCGGACCGTCCCCGATGGGCCAGGTCAGCGGCACCGCCGTGATTTTCAGGGTCTCCTCGACCTGGGCGATCAGCTCGAACGGGTCCTGCGCCGGGCGGTCCATCTTGTTGACGAAGGTCAGGATCGGAATGCCCCGATTGCGGCACACCGCGAACAGCTTCTCGGTCTGGGCCTGCACGCCACGGGCGGCGTCCAGCACCATCAGGGCGCTGTCGGCGGCAGTCAGGGTGCGGTAGGTGTCCTCGCTGAAATCCTGGTGTCCGGGGGTGTCCAGCAGGTTGATGTGGCGACCGGCATACTCGAAGGTCAGCGCACTGCTGGAAATGGAAATTCCGCGCTGCTGCTCGATGCTCATCCAGTCGGACTTGGTGTGGCTGCGGCCCTCTTTGGCGGTGACCGACCCGGCTTCCTGAATGGCGCCGCCGTACAGCAGAAGCTTTTCGGTAATGGTCGTTTTCCCGGCGTCCGGGTGGGAAATGATGGCGAAGGTGCGTCGCCGGGCGATCTCGCCGGGCAGGGCGGCCGGGTTGGTGTCGGGGGTGCTCATGAACTCTCCTGCGGGCCGGCTCTGCGGCCCGGTGAATGCTGAATTTCCGGGAACAGCACGGTTCTCGACTCGCGCTAGGGGGGCGTGAGGAGAACGGTCATGGAAGCATGATAGCGCGTGACTGCCAGGCGTCACCGTGCGCCCATGCCTCTGGCAAGCCACTGGCTTCCAGCTCCTCTGGCCCCATATGGCCGTTCCTGTCGGCCTATGCCCTCCGCACATGGGCAATCGTTCCGCCTGCGTTCTCAGCCGGGCGCAGCAGGTGCTGTGACTTTATGCCGGTCCACCGGGCCAAAGGCCGCCAGCGCCGCGTCCAGCGTTCCCAGCCGCACATCAATCAGGGTCTGCGGGTCACGGTGGTAGCCTCCTGCCATGACCAGCGTGGTCGGCAGACCGGCGCGGGCCGCCCAGAGCAGCACCCGGTTGTCGCGGTCACGCACACCGGCGGGGGTCAGGGCCAGGCGACCCAGCTGATCACCGGCCAGGACGTCCGCCCCGGCCAGGTAGAACAGAAAATCAGGCTGGAAGGCCGTGACCGCCGGTGCCACCTTCGCCTCGAGGGCCTGCAGATAAGCTTCATCCCCCGTACCATCCGGCAGCGCCACATCCAGTCCGCTGCGTTCCTTATGAAAGGGGTAGTTGCTCTGGGCGTGCACACTGACCGTCAGGACCAGGCGCTCGGCGCTGAGCATGCTGGCCGTGCCGTTGCCCTGGTGAACATCGAGGTCAAGCACCAGAATGCGCCGGGCGTGCCCAGCCTCCAGCAGCCACCGGACGCTGATCGCCACGTCGTTCAGAAAGGAAAAGCCCTCGGCGCGGTCTGCAAAGGCGTGGTGGGTGCCTCCACCCAGGTTGATTCCCAGCCCCCCGTGCAGGGCGTCACGGGTGGCCGCCAGGGTGGCGCCGCTGCTGCCCAGACCGCGTTCCACCACAGCGGGCGTCCAGGGAAACCCCAGGGCACGTTCTTCGGCGCGGGTGACCTGCCCCTGACGCCAGCGGTGCAGGTAAGCGGGGTCGTGCACCGCCTCGGCTAGGGCCCACGGCAGGTCCGGGGCGTCATACAGCGGCAGCCGGGCCTGGGCTCCCCTGAGCAGCAGTTCCAGAAATTCGCGGGGCAGGAACTGCCGGCGAGGTGCGGGACCAGCAGAATACGCGGCACGGCGAAACGCGGTAAATGCCCGGAACGGGTGGGAAAACGCGCTCATGCCCCTGCAAGGCTACGCTGTGGGGCATGACGACAGTGCGACATGAGCCGGGTTCGCAAAGGCGTGACGCCGGGGTACTTGATGCGCTCGGTCTGACAGTCCCGGTGGTGCTGGCACCCATGGCAGGCGGCGTGGGAACACCAGAGCTGGCTGCTGCCGTCTCCCGGGCCGGAGGACTGGGAAGTCTGGGTGCGGCCTACCTGAGCCCGGCGCAGATTGTTCAGGCCATGGACGCCGTCCGCCACCTGACCGACCGGCCCTTTGCGGTGAATCTGTTTGCGCTGCAACCAGTCCCGCAGATCACACCTGCCCAGGTCGAGGCGGCCTGTGCGGAACTCCTCCCGTTTCACGCCGCCCTGCATCTCCCCTCGCCGTCCCTGCCCACGCACCTTCAGGAGGACTTCGAAGCCCAGCTCGAAGCAGTCCTGGCCGCGCCACCTGCGGTGTTCTCGTTTGCCTTCGGGCGGTTGGAGTCCGGACATCTCCGCGCCTTGAAGGCAGCCGGTGTCGTGGTGGTCGGCACAGCCACCAGTGTGCCCGAAGCCCTGACCCTGGAAACCGACGGGGTGGACGCCGTGGTGGCGCAGGGCGCAGCGGCCGGCGGTCACCGGGGCGGGTGGCAGCACGACGAGCTGGCCGACACCCTGGAACTGACGCGCGCAGTCGCACGTGCAGTCTCTCTCCCGGTCATCGCCGCCGGGGGCCTGATGACACGCGAGGACGTGAATGCCGTCCTGGACGCGGGCGCGAGCCTAGCACAGTGTGGCACTGCCTTTCTCCTGGCGGACGAGGCCGGAACTTCCAGCGCTTACCGGGCGGCCCTGACGCGGGGCGGGGATACCGTTCTGACCCGTGCCTTCAGCGGACGCACCGCACGTGGTCTGCGCAATGCTGTCAGCGACGCGGTCGCCCATCCCCTTCCCTATCCCCACCAGAACGCGCTGACCCGGCCCCTGCGGAGTGCTGGCGCGCAGGCCGGACAGGCAGACGTCCTGAGCCTGTGGGCGGGCGAGGGGTTCACGCTTGCCCGGCCAGGACCCGCAGCAGGGTTGCTGGCGGCGCTGGCTCCGGAGGTGAGCGGTCATGTCGGACACCCCGAGAAGTGAACTGGCGGCCACGGTCATCGCCCGCCCCGTGCAGCCCTGCCGGCTAAGAATCCGGATGCGCCTGGCGCTCTCTGTTCGCCCACCGCGCCCCTGGAGCCGCGCCGGGTGAGTGTTGCCCTTCGTCCGCTTGAGCCCGGCGATGAAGGGGCCGCAGTGCGCTGGGCCGCCGACCCACTGTTCTGTCAGGCGGCCAGCTGGACCGTGGGGCTGTCGCCCCGGGTGATCCGGCGCCACTGGGCAGCCCTGATCGCGGGGACACAGGCCGACTTCCGGCGCTGGGGGGTCACCCTGGACGCGCGGCTGGTGGGGTATGTGGATCTGGCCAACCTGAGCACATTGTCCGGAGAACTGGGCGTGGCCATTGGCGAGCGCAGCCTGTGGGGCCAGGGCGTGGCCCGGCGGGCTTGCGAACTCCTGCTTCAGGAAGCCTGGGAGCTGGGCCTGCATACCGTGACTGCCGAGGTTCATAGGCCGAATATGCGGTCACACGCGCTGATGCGAAGGCTGGGCTTCCAGCAATGCGGAATACGTCGGCCGGAGCCCTATTACGGGGTGCCGGTTGCGGTCGTTCAATACGTGCTCAAACGCCAGGACCGCGCACTCAGCCCTTCAAGCGCTGACACCCGAACGGCGGGCTAACAGCCTGAAGCATCGCTTACGCTGAACCATGCGAGTTGCGGTCTTTGGAGACATTCATGGCAATCTGCCGGCGCTGACCGCGGCGCTGTCGGATATGCGGACCCTCTCCCCAGACGCCCTGGTGTGTCTGGGCGACGTGGCAATGGACGGTGCGTGGCCGGGAGAATGCGTAGAGCGCATCGCAGACCTGGGCTGTCCGGTGGTTCGTGGCAACGCCGACCGCATGATGCTGGAGCCTCCCGCGCCCTTCCGGGCCCGGGGGTTCCCCGATGAACATGCGCTGCACGACATCAGCGAATGGAGCAAGGCCCAGCTCAGCCGCGCGCAGCAGGACAGGGTGCGGACCTACGCTGCCACGGCCCAGTTCCCAGACCTTCTGTGTTTTCACGGCAGCCCCGCCCGGGACAATGAAGAGCTCGTGGCCAGCACCGCAGCGTCTCACTGGGCAACTTTACGCGACTCGTACGGCGTGCAGTCGGCGTGGGCAGGCGGCCACACGCACAAGCCGCTGCATCTTCCATACGAAGGCTGGAGTTATTTCAACCCTGGAAGCGTCGGCCTGCCCTATGAACGACCGAGGGAACGGATGGTCAATGTGGCCCGCGCCGAGTACCTCATCCTTGACCATGCCGGCGCCAGCTGGACGCCGATCTTCCGGGCGGTGCTGTATTCCGTGGAGGACGTGATACGGGGCATCCTGGCCAGCGACATGCCCCATGCGCGCTGGCTGGCCGGCGAATGGGTGGGAGCAGTCTGAGGCGGCCCCGGCTTCCGGGAAATCCCTGGCACGCCTGTTACCCTAGGGGCGATGAGTATTCACCTCAACGCCGAAAAGGGCCAGATTGCCGAGACCGTCCTGCTGCCGGGGGACCCGCTGCGCGCCAAGCACATCGCCGAAACCTTCTTTGACGACCCGCAGCTGCACAACACGGTGCGCGGCATGCACGGCTACACCGGCACGTACAAGGGCAAGCGCGTCAGCGTGCAGGGCACCGGCATGGGCATTGCCAGTTGCATGATCTACGTCAACGAGCTGATCACCGACTATGGCTGCAAGAACCTGATCCGGGTCGGCACAGCCGGCAGCTACCAGGAAGGCGTGCGCGTGCGCGACCTGGTGCTGGCGCAGGCCGCGTGCACCGACAGCAACATCAACCGCATCCGCTTTGGCGAGCGCACCTTTGCCCCCATCGCGGACTTCGAACTGCTGCTGCGCGCCTACCAGATCGCCCAGGAGCGTGGCTTTACCAGCCACGTCGGCAACATCATGAGCAGCGACACCTTCTATACCGATGACCGCAGCGAGTTCAAACGCTGGGCCGACTTCGGCGTGCTGGCTGTCGAGATGGAAGCCGCCGGGCTGTATACCCTGGCCGCCAAATATGGCGTCCGGGCGCTGACCATCCTGACCATCAGCGACCACCTCGTGACCCACGAGGTCACCACCGCTGAGGAGCGTCAGCTCACCTTCAACGGCATGATCGAAGTAGCGCTGGACGCCGCTCTGGGGCTGTAAAACACTGAGGATGTAAAAATTTTGGGCCTGTAGACACCAGGCGAACGAGGCGGCCGGGGATGTGCCCGGCCGCCTCTCTCCTGCTCTTTCAGGCCCTGCGACGCAACCGGGCGATAAAGAAGCCGTCCACACCTTCAAGCGGCACGGTCAGCACACCCGGTCCGGCAGCCACGTGCGGCACCTCCAGGTCCGGAATCGGCTCAGACGTGAACTCAGGGTGACTGGCCAGGAAATCAAAGACCACCTGTGAGCCTTCCTGCGGCGTTACCGAGCACACCGAGTACACCAGCGTTCCGCCGGGTTCGACCAGTGCGGCAGCGTGGGGCAGCATCCGCCCCTGAAGATCAGCCATGGCCTGTGCCGCCTCCGGGGTCAGACGCAGCTTGATTTCGGGGTGGCTGCGCAGGGTACCGCTGCCGGTACAGGGTGCGTCCAGCAGCACCCGGGGAGCCGGGGGCGCGTCCAGCGGCGTGGTCAGGTCGTGCGTAAGGAACTCGGCCTTCAGGCCCAGACGACCCAGGTTGGCGCGGGCGGCGTCATGCTTGCGGGCCATCAGTTCCACGCTGGTCACCTGAGCACCCCGTGCGGCGAGCATGGCCGCTTTCACACCTGCCCCGCCGGCCAGGTCCAGCACCCGCAGACCCTGGACATCGCCCAGCGCATCCACGCAGGCCAGGCTGGCGGGGTTGATGGGCTGGGCCTGACCCTGGCGGTAGGCGCCGGACTCGCGCAATGGCCGGGCCAGTTCCACCCGTTCAACCCCCTGCAGTTCGCCGTTCAGGCGGCTGCCCTCGGCCTCCAGGGCCGCCGCTCCGGCCTCCGAGACACTCAGCCACAGCGGCTGAGGCTCAAGCAGGTCAGCCATCACCGCCGGGGCCTGCTCACCGTAGGCTTCCAGATAGACCTGCCGCAGCCAGTCGGGCAGTTCACTGGCCGCGTTTCCTTCCGGGAGCGCGATTCGCCGCAGCACGGCGTTGATCAGCCCGGGCGGGGCCAGCCGGGCGCCACGCGCCAGATTCACGTACTCGCTGACCACAGCGTGCGGTGGGGTGCCCAGATACAGCTTCTCGAACGCCCCTGCCAGCAGCAGGGTGCGGACCTTGGGGTGCGTGTCCTCGCTCAGCAGCGGCGACAGCGCTGCGCTGAGGCTGAGGTGGTGGCGCAGCGTGCCATACACAATGTGGGTGGCCAGCCCGGAGTCACGGGCGGGCAGGCGGGCACTGTGCAGCGCGGCGTCCAGCGCGGGTGCGGCAAAGGTATCCGCGTGCAGCACGCGAAGAAGCACGCGAACGGCCAGTTCACGGGCGGGATTGTATGGCGCCGGGCGGCGCGGCCGGGTGTCGGTCACCGGTGCAGCATACCTGCCAGACCACACGGCCCGGCGGTGCAGCGGCCAAGTGGCCAACTTGAGGTGCGTTCGTGTGCAGGCTTGTCAGACGTGGGGGACCGGTCGTGCGGGCGCCACCTGGGGACGTAGCACCAGCGTGAGCACCAGCAACCCCACCAGCACGCTGCCGCTCAGCAGGTACGGAGCACTGTGGCTGACCCCCTGATACAGCCCGGTGGCGATCAGCGGTCCGGTCATGCGGCCCAGGGCCAGGGCGCTACTGTTCAGGCCGGCGACTGTTCCCTGTTGGCCGTCGGGCACGCTGAGGCTCAGGGCGGCACTCAGGGTCGGGCCCAGAATGGCGCTGCCCACGCCCACCACAATCATGGCCAGCGTGATGGGCCAGTAGCTCTGCATCTGCGGCAGCAGAAACATCCCGGTGGCCATAACCAGCAACCCGGCAGCCAGCAGGGGCGTAGGCGGAAGGCGACGGCTCAGCGGCCGGATCGCGCCCCCCTGAACCAGCGCGGCCACCAGACCAAACAGCGCCAGCATGCTACCCACTGTCTGCGCCGCCTGCACGGGTGTCAGCTTCAGGGTGTCCTGAACGTAGAACCCAATCGTCTGTTCCAGGCCTACGCTGGCCAGGGTGGACAGCGCGCTGACAGCCAGAAACAGGGGGATAGCCCCACGGCCCAGCAGGGCACGCCGCTCACCCTTGGCGGCCGCCGCGCTTCCGGCGAGTCTGGTTTCGGGCAGGGTACGGGTGGCCGCCAGCGCAGTGATAAGACCCAGAGCGGCACTGAAAAATACAGGGGCCGTCAGGCTGATGGTGCTCAGCAGCGCTCCCAGGGCTGGCCCAAAGACGACGCCCAGCCCAAAAGCGGCCCCGATCAGGCCCATGCTGGCAGCACGGTCCTTTTCGCTGCTCAGGTCGGCCATCATCGCCTGAGCGGTCGGCAGGGTGGCGCTGCTCAGGATGCCCCCAACAACGCGGGTGGCCACCAGCAGCACGAACAGGGCCGATCCCCCTACCATCCCTTCCAGTCCCAGATGGGCCACCAGCCCGAACAGACCGAAACTCAGCGAAAAGCCAACCAGACCGGTGATCAGAATGGGTTTGCGGCCCAGCCGCTCACTGCGGGTTCCCCAGATAGGGCTGAAAATAAACTGCATCAGCGAGTAGGCCGTTGCAAACCAGCCGGTCTGGGTTTCAGTCAGTCCCAGCTGACGGCCCAGCGGCGCGATAATCGGAAACAGCACGCTCAGGCCCAGCATGGCAATAAAAATTGTCAGAAACAAAATGAGCTTGGTGCGTCCGGCGGCGCGGTCTGGGGCGTCCGGTCCGGGAGCAGGCGGGGTGGTCATTCGGCCAGTCTATCATCCGGCACTGACCGACCGGTCAGGAGAGACGTCCCGAACCGTGCGGATGTTCGGATGTCCTGACTCAGCGTTCCAGGCCTGCACAGACTACGAATTCAGGTTCCGGGATCCGGCAGCTTCCTGACGACCACAAGCTCACGGTCCAACCGGTACGTTGTAATTCCTGGCTCGGCTTCTATATACTTCTGGACGCGCACCCTAATATTCCTGTGGCCTTAAGTCCGCACTGTTTTAATCCACGCTTTTCCAGCGCCTCAGGTGCAGGCTGCGCATCATGTCTTTCTCTCCCACTTGTGGAAGCGGTTCATCCGCCCCTAAGGAGTCCCATGAAAAAAGCTCTGACCGTTCTTTCGCTCGCCCTGCTGGGCCACGCCAGCGCCGCCAACCTCACGGTCTGGACCCACTTCGGAACCACCGAACTGGCCTGGCTCAAGTCCCAGGCTGCGGCCTATGAGAAGAAAAGCGGCAACAAGGTCACCGTTGTCAGCGTGCCCTTCGACCAGATTCCGGACAAGCTGATCCAGAGCGCGCCCAAGGGCCAGGGACCTGATCTGGTTGTCAGCCTGCCCCAGGACCGCCTGGGCCAGCTGGCAGCCGCTGGCGTGATCGAGCCGATGGACCGGTACGTGACCAGCAGGACCGACCTGGACCGCACGGCTGTGCAGGCCATGACCTACCAGGGCAAGCTGTTCGCTATCCCCATGTTCGCTGAGGCCGTGGGCCTGGTCTACAACAAGAAACTTGTTTCGACCCCCCCCACGACCTGGGCTTCTTTCCTCAAGACTGCTCAGGCCAACACCGGCAACGGCAAATTTGGCTTCCTGGCTGACCTCGGCAACGCCTACATGAACTACGGCGTGATCAGCGCCTACGGCGGCTACGTGTTCAAGAACACCGGCGGCACCCTGAACCCGAAGGACGTGGGTCTGGCCAACGCCGGCGCCGACAAAGCCAGTGCGTTCCTGAACGACCTGCGCTACAAGTACAACCTCGTGCCCGAGGGTGTGGACGGCGGCGCCGCCCGCAGCGCCTTTGTCGACGGCCGTCTGGCGATGTTCCTGACCGGCCCGTGGGACATGGGCGACATCAAGAAGGCGGGTATCGACTACGGCATCGTGCCCTTCCCGACTCCTCCCGGCGCCACCAGCAAGTGGAGCCCTTTCGTGGGCGTGCAGGGCACCATGATGAATGCCTACAGCAAGAACAAGGCTGCGGCCGGTGCGTTCGCCCGGAGCCTGAGCACCTCCGAGGCCCAGGTCAGCTTCAACAAGGCCGGCGGGCGCATCCCCGTCAGCCTCAGTGCACGTACCAAGCTCAAGTCTGACCCCGTGGTAGCAGGCTTTGGCAAGTCCATCAGCATGGGTACCCCCATGCCCAATATCCCGCAGATGGGCGCTGTGTGGGGCCCCTGGAGCAATGCGATTGCCCAGAGCGTTCAGAAGCCTGGCCAGAACTACGGCCAGATCCTGGACAAGGCCGTGCAGGAAATCAACAGCAACATCAAGTAAGGCGCAGGCCGGAACAGGCGGACGGGCATTTTCCCGTCCGCTTTTTTATGCAGTCCTGTGTAGCCTGAGCTGGGCTTCTGGCCGTCCAGAACATGGTTAAATCAGTTTGAAGTGTTCAGCCTATTACAACCTTTCGAGAAGGAGTGTTGTATCACCCTATGATTGCGTCCCCGCCTCTTCCCTCCCGGCGCCCGGTGAAGCCTCCTGAAGGTGCACGCGGCGTCCTGATGGCCGTACTGGTGCTGGCTGCGCTGATGGGCGTCGCTGCCCTGATCGGCTGGCTGGCCAGTGGCCTGACGGCCCGACTGGCCCCCACCGCCCCTCCCTATCTGCTGCTGGTGTACACGCTGGGCGCCCTGCTGCTGCTGATGCCGCTGGTCGCGCGTCTGTTTCCCTGGATTGTCAACTGGTACTACCTGTTTCCAGCACTGGTGTTCCTGGCGGCCTTCACGGTACTGCCCATCGTGCTGACCGTGAATTACGCCTTTACCAACTACAACGCGGTGAACAGCGGCAATCCGGATTCGGCGGTGCGCACGGCCGCGTCACTGAGCGCCAACCGGCGGGTGGTGACCCTCCAGGAAACACCACAGGCCGGCAGCGTTCAGGAGTACCTGAAGTGCGCGCAGCCCAGCTGTGCCGGGGACACCATCGTGCTGTTCGACGAGGAAGCTTCAGTGCCGGTCCGGGCCAGGATTGCAGCTGTCAACGGCCTGAATGTGACCCTGGCCGCCCCCGTGGCCGAGTCCCTGGTGGTTGCCAACGCCACGCGCATCAACCGCTACGGCTATGTGGGGCTGGCCAATTTCCGGGAAATTTTCGGCAAAGCCAGCCGCGCGCTGCTTCCCGTGTTTGTCTGGACCGTGGTGTTCGCCTTCAGCACGGTGGTCATCAACTCCCTGGCCGGACTGGTGCTGGGCATTCTGCTGTTCAACAAGCGCCTGAAGGGACGCAACTTCTACCGCACGCTGCTGTTCCTGCCGTGGGCGGTTCCCGCGGTGATCAGCGTCCAGATGTGGAAGGCCCTGCTCAATCAGCAGTTCGGGATTGTCAATAAGGGGCTGGGCCTGCTGGGCATTGCGGCCGTACCGTGGCTGGGTGACCCTCTGTGGGCCAAGATCAGCGTGCTGCTGGTCAACCTATGGCTGGGCTTTCCCTACATGATGACGGCCACCATCAGTGCGCTGAGCACCATCAACGAAGACCTGTACGAGGCGGCCAGCATCGACGGTGCCAGCCGCTGGCAGCAGATCCAGAGCATCACCCTGCCGCTGCTGCGCTCGAGTTTCACTCCCATCCTGCTGTCGGGCTTCGCATTCAACTTCAACAACTTCGGCATCATCTACCTGCTGACCCAGGGCGGCCCGCCCCAGGAAGGCCGCGAGGCCACAGCTCAGAGCACCGACATCCTGCTGTCGTGGGGCTTCAATACCGCCTTTGCCAGCAGCGGCGGCCAGAATTTTGCTTTGGCCAGTGCTATCGCCCTGATCATCTTCTTCCTGACCCTGGCCATCAGTCTGGTGAACTTCAAGGCTGCTGGTGTCTTTGAGGAGGCCCGCAGATGACGGCAACTCCGCAAGCTGGTACCAAGGATCTGCCTCCGGGCGGCTATGTGCACCACGAGCCCGGGCTGTTACGGCGCGCACTCCCGTGGCTGTTCCTCGCCTTGGTCGTTGGGGGCTTCGTGGCACTGGGCTATTTCCTCTCCCGCAACATGCAGGGGCGGCCCAAGAGCTTCACTATTTTCTTTGTGGAGCGCGGCTGGGTGCGCTTCCTGCTGTTTCTGCTGGCCGCCAGCGGGGTGCTGGCCCTGACCAGTCTGATCGGCCAGCGCATCGGCCAGGCCCGCACCGGGCGCCGCATCGGCTACGGTGCGGTCCTGGGCGATCAGCTGACCCATCTGTTTCTGATTCTGGTGACCCTGGTCGCGATCTATCCGCTACTGTACGTGCTGATCGCCGCCTTCGACCCGCGCAACAGCCTGTTCGCCTTCCCGGATTTCGGCAGCCCAAATATTCTGTACAAGACGGGTCTGCTGCCCAAGCTGGACGTCCTGAGCATGGACAATTTCCGGCAGCTGTTCGAAGGGGTCACGGTGCCCTCGTGGCAGCTCCTGCTGGCCGGGCTGTCCGGCGCCGCGCTAACGGGTGTGCTGCTGCTGGCCCTGGTGGGCCGCCTGGGACGTGACAGCGAGGGACTGTCGCAGACCCGGACCTGGCTGATGCGCATTCTGATTGCCTCGCTGGCGGTGCTGGTGTTCTTCCTGACGCCAGCCCAATTCCAGGGTGGCACCAACGAGAGCAAGTTCGTCCTGTCGGTACGCAACACGCTGCTGGTCTCCGGCATTACCGGGGTGCTGGCCATTCTGCTGTCCACAACTGCCGGGTACGCCATGGCTCGTTTGCGGTTCCCGGGGCGCTTTCACACCCTGCTGTTCTTCATCTTTATCCAGATGTTCCCGGTCTTCCTGGCGCTGGTGGCGGTCTATACCCTGATGGTGGCGCTGGGCCTGAGCAACACCTTCACCGGTCTGATCCTGGCCTACTCCGGCGGGGCCATCGCGTTTAACACCTGGATCTTCAAGGGCTATGTCGAAAGCCTTCCCGAGTCCCTTGAGGAAGCGGCGATGGTGGACGGCGCCACCCGTTGGCAGACCTTCCTGCGCGTGGTGCTGCCGCTGTCGGGCGGGATGCTGGTGTTTATCTTCCTGAACCAGTTCATCGGGACGTACGCCGAATTCATTCTGGCCAACATCCTGCTGACCGGGGTGGAAAAGTGGACCGTCGGCATCATGCTGCTGTCTTTCACGCAGGGGCAGTTCTCGACGAAGTGGGGGGTCTTCGCAGCGGCTGCCACCCTGGGTGCCCTGCCTATCGTCGCGCTCTTCTACGGCTTCCAGCAGTACTTCGTGGGCGGAGCGACCGCCGGGGGCGTCAAAGAGTAAGCAGCCTGCACGGCAAAGGAAGGCCGCCCGGCTGTCGGGTGGCCTTCCTTCTTATTGACCCCAGCCTCAGGCCTGGGCGACGGCACGCACCACTGCACGCAGCGCCACGCGGAATTCCTCTTCAAAGGGGCTCGCCTGACCGGAGCGCGCGGCGTCCTCGGTCAGCTGCTGCCAGCCGATAGAAAGCGCATGCAGGTGGTGCAGCAGACGCAGCGTGATTTCCGGGGAGAAAGGCAGGCGCTCTACGACGCCTTCGGTCAGGGCCTGGACCTCCTGCTTGAAGCTGGTCACGACTTCGGGCCGCACATTGCGCTCCAGCACAGTCCCTAGCAGTACCAGCAGACGCCGCAGCGGTTCCAGGCCCTGCGAGGTGGCCAGCAGTACATCGGTCACGTCATCGGGTGTCTGGGGCTGCCTTTCATCCAGCTGAGCGGTCAGGTCATGCAGCCACGCGCCGAGGTGCTCGCTGAGAAGGGCCAGAAACAGTTCCTCTTTGGTGTCGAAGTACAGATACAGGGTCCCCTTGGCCAGCTGGGCTTCCCGGGCCACCTGATTCATACTCAGGTCAGCGTACGGCGTGGTCGTCCACAGACGTTCAGCAGCCCTCAGGATGTCGTCGCGGCGCTGATTTTTTTCCTCGGTACTCCGAGCACGGGCGGGTCGGTTGGCAGGCACAAGCACACCAGGGACCCTACCGTCAGACCGGCCGCGCCGCTGTGAAGCAATCCACGGTGCCTTAACATTGAATGACCACCTGGCTGAGCGAATCTTGCATCAGACACCCAGGGAATCAACCGGCGCGTCAGCTTTCAAAGTTCCTGCTCATGCTGCCCGTTTAGCATGCCCTCATATGTCGCTTGTCAAAACCTCCGCCCGCGCCGTGACCCTGCTGCTCACGACCGGTCTTCTTACCCACGCTGCTGCCCAGACGGCGCCGACCACTCCTGCTCCGGCCACCCCGGCTCCGGCCGCCGCACCAGCCCGCCCCGCTGTGACCACCCCCGCTCCGGCCCGGCCCGCTGCCACGACCCCGCGTCCCTCGGCGGCTACCACGCGCGTGGCCAGCTCTCTGGCTGTGGAACTGGGGGCCCTGGTCAAAGGCCAGATCATCCGCTGCCCGGCTGTGCTGAAACTTGGCCCGCAAGCTGTCTGCCTGTACGCCAAGAGCAGCGCGTCGGCCCTCAGGCCGCTGGTCAAGACCAAACTCGGGACCCGTGTGATCGGCGACTGGAAGGCCGGCGGAAAGAGCAGCAGTCTGTTCGTCTCTGACAAGGCGGGAGGAAATGTTGCGGCCTTCGTTCTGCTCAGCGAACTGGCGGCAGCCGAAACCCTGCTGGTGATCGATGGCGTGCAGGCCCCGGCAGCCAGCGCAGCACGCATCACCGTTCCTGCCGGAGTGGTCAAGGGACAGCCCTACGTCCTGGGCAGCGATCTGGTGGGCGTGGTCAATGTCTCGAACCTGGGCGGAGGAAAATTCCGTCTCAGTGTGACCGGACAGACTCCCCTCACGGTCACCGTGGGACAGAAGACCGTTCAGCGTGAAGGCGGCGCCGTGGAACTGCCGCTGGCTCCAGCGACCGACGGAAAGAACCTGATCTTCCCACTGGTCGGCCTGCGTGCCCTGGGATGCACGGTCACGCCCGCCGGCAATAACCTCACGGTGGCCTGCGGCACCGAAAGTGTGGGCCTGCGGCCGATCGTGTTCTGATCCAGACTCCATTGAGGCATCACGCGCGCTCAGCTTCGGGCGCGCGTTTTTCTGTTTTCAGGCGTCCTCATTTGACCTTCAGCAGGTCTTGCGGATCACCCGGCGCGGCAACCCGAAGGCGGGGGCCTGCGTAATCATGCGGCAAGGAGGTTCCACCCATGTCCATTCTTGATCGCCTGTCCCGCCTTCTCCGAGCCAATGTCAACGACATGATCACCAAGGCCGAGGACCCCGGCAAGATTATCGACCAGTCGCTGCGTGACATGCGCAGCGCCTATACGGATGCCCGCAGCGAAGTGGCAGAAGCCATGAGCCAGAACATCAAGCTGGAGCGCGAGGCCACCACCAACCGCAAGCTGGCCACCGAGTACGAGAAGAAGGCGGAAGAGGCCCTGCGCGGCGGCAGCGAGGACTTGGCGCGTGAAGCCCTGCGCCGCGCACAGAACCACAAGGATCTTGCCGCTGGCTTCGACGAACAGCGTGCCACCCAGACCAACACGGTCGACCAGCTGCGGACCCAGTTGCGCGCGCTGGAAGCCAAAATCGACGAAATGGAGTCCAAAAAGACCCTGCTCGCGGCCCGTCAGAAAACGGCGCAGGCCGGCGCCACGCTGGACCGCGTCTCGGGTTTCGATAAGGCGGGCGGCGCGATGGACGCCTTCAACGAGATGGAACAGAAGGTCGCGGGCATGGAGGACCGCAACCGTGCCATGTCAGACCTGCGGCGCGAAAATGACATCGACGCCCAGTTGCGGGACCTGGGCCGCGACAAGGACGTGGACGACGCACTCGCGGCCCTGAAAGCCCGCGTGCAGGGTGAACAGGGCAAACCCGGCTGACCACCCGGCTCAGGGGGAAGGGACGCTTGTGGCGTCCCTTCTTTCTTGGTCGTGCGTCCATGTCCCGCAAGTCAGGGCAAAAGTCAGCCGGTTTTCATGTTAGCTGTGAGCATGCAAGGCGAGTTGAGGTTTACCCTGAGCACCATGTCTGAACGCCTGTTGCTGGTCCGTCTGTCGCTGCTCGTGGCCCTGCTGGGTCTGGGGGCGTGTGCCCCCACCCGTTCGGCGGCTCCCTCGACCGTGCAGGCCAGTACTCCTGTCAGCGGGGTGTCGTTCTACCCGCGCGAGGCCGGGCTGGCCTGGTCCTACCTGCCGGAGGGCGACCCAGCCACTGCCATTCCCTATACGCTGCGCGCCATGGGCCCCTCGGTATTTGCCGGCCAGACCGTGCAGACGTTCGAACTGACGGGCCGCGGCGCCCAGCAGACCTGGTTCCGCACCTTCACGGACAGCGGGGTTTTCTTGCAGGGCATCCGCAAGCCGGGCCTGACCATTCGCCTGGAGCCGCCGATGCAGGAGTATCCGGCCCCGGGGTCCTGGCGCGTAGGCCTGGCCTGGCAGGGCCAGAGTCAGGTCACGGTAGTCGATGACGCCGGCAAAACGCAGGCGCAGGGCAGCGTGACCTACAGCTATCTGGTGCAGCAACAGAGGCGCGTGCAGACGCCGGGCGGCACCTTCAATGTCTGGGTGGTGACCCGGCAGATGAGCGACACCGTCGGGGGGCTGTTCCCCGCCACCCAGCAGCTGTGGTTTACCCCGTTTACCGGCGAGGTCCGCTCCCCCGAAGGCCTGCTGCTCACGGGACGCAACTTCAGCACACCCCGCTCGGGGAGTCAGCCATGACCGCGCAACCTTCCCTGACGCCGCTGCTTGACCGGGTCCAGAGTCCGGAAGACCTCAAGCGTCTGTCCCGTGAGCAGCTTCCCGCGCTGGCCCAGGAATTGCGCGAGGAGATCGTGCGGGTCTGTTCGGTGGGAGGCCTGCACCTGGCGTCCTCGCTGGGAGCAACTGACCTGATCGTCGCACTGCACTACGTACTGAACTCCCCGCGTGACCGCATCCTGTTCGACGTAGGGCACCAGGCCTATGCCCACAAGATGCTCACTGGCCGCCGGCACCTGATGCCTACGGTCAAGAAAGAAGGCGGGCTGTCTGGCTTTACCAAGGTCAGTGAATCCAAACACGACGCCATCACGGTGGGGCACGCCAGCACCTCGCTGGCCAACGCCCTGGGCATGGCGATGGCGCGTGACGCCCTGGCGCAGGACTACAAGGTCGCCGCCGTGATTGGTGATGGTTCGCTGACCGGCGGCATGGCCCTGGCCGCCCTGAACACCATCGGGGACATGAACCGCCGCATGCTGATCGTGCTCAACGACAACGAGATGAGCATCAGCGAGAACGTCGGGGCCATTAACAAGTTCATGCGCGGTCTGCAGGTTCAGAAATGGTTCCAGGAAGGCGAGGGGGCCAGCAAGAAGGCGGTCGAGGCCGTCAGTAAGCCGCTGGCCAACCTGATGAGTCGGGCGAAAAGTTCCACGCGGCATTTTTTCGACCCTGCCAGCGTCAACCCGTTTGCGGCGATGGGCGTGCGGTACGTCGGTCCGGTCGACGGCCACAACGTTCAGGAGCTGGTGTGGCTGATGGAGCGGCTGGTGGATCTTGACGGACCGACCATCCTGCACGTGGTGACCACCAAGGGTAAGGGCCTGAGCTACGCAGAGGCGGACCCGATCTCGTGGCATGGACCCAGCAAGTTCGACCCGGCCACCGGCGAACTCGTCCCCAGCAGTGCCTATTCCTGGAGCGCGGCGTTCGGAGACGCAGTCACCGAACTGGCGCGGCTTGACCCGCGCACCTTTGTGATCACGCCGGCCATGCGCGAGGGCAGCGGTCTGGTGGAATACAGCAGGATTCACCCACACCGCTACCTGGACGTCGGGATTGCTGAAGACGTGGCAGTCACGACGGCCGCAGGTATGGCCCTACAGGGCCTCAAACCCATCGTGGCCATCTACAGTACTTTCCTGCAGCGTGCCTACGATCAGGTGCTGCATGACGTGGCCATCGAGAACCTGAACGTCACCTTCGCCATTGACCGCGCTGGCATCGTGGGGGCCGACGGCGCCACGCACAACGGCGTCTTCGACCTCAGCTTTCTGCGCAGCATTCCTAACGTGAGGATTGGCCTGCCCCGAAATGCCGAGGAGCTTCGGGGGATGCTCCGGGCGGCGCAGTCACAGCCCGGACCCTTTGCCATACGCTATCCACGTGGCACGACCGAGCGTGTTCCGGAAGGCACCTGGCCGGAATTCGAGTGGGGAACGTGGGAGCGGCTGAAGCCCGGAGATGACGTGGTTGTCCTGGCCGGTGGGAAGTCCCTGGAATATGCCCTGAAGGCCGTGGGGGACCTTCCCGGGGTAGGCGTGGTAAACGCCCGGTTCGTGAAGCCGCTGGACGAGAACATGCTCCGAGAGGTCGCGTCGCGCGCCCGCGCCATCGTCACTGTCGAGGACAACACTGTCCTTGGAGGCTTTGGCAGCGCCGTGCTGGAGGCCCTGAACACCATGAATCTTCGTCCCACGGTGCGTGTACTGGGGATTCCGGATGAGTTCCAGGAACATGCCACTGTAGACAGTGTGCACGCCCGGGCCGGGATTGATGCTCCAGCCATCCGCACCGTTATGGCCGAGCTTGGTGTGGACGTGCCCCTGGGTGTGTAAGTCAGCCACATGATGTAGAGAAAGGTCATGCCACGAGTCACATGAGGCTTGACCTTTGTCTGTTCGGAACTGAACTGGGTTCACACCTTATCACCCTGTCAACCCCGGTTGAGCCTAGAAAAGCCGTGGGGGATTCCGAAAAGCCCGGCGCCCAGGAGGCTCACGCTGGGTCAGGCGCATCCGCAAGTGAGGCAGCGAGCACCTCACCACGGAACAGCGGAGTTTCTATAACGACCTCTTATCGTTCACAATTCTTGATCACGTGCCAGTACTGGTCCCCCTGATAGTGCAGGGCCCTGCGTAAACCTGCCATCTACAGGAATGGTGCGCCCGACCCGCCACCGGCTTGTGCCTGAACTTTTAACACCGGCAGCACCATGTGCTCTATGACATTCCAGCAGGGGCGGAAAATCACTGAACGACTTTGGCTTTTGCACGGAACACGGAATATAACTCCCAGAGCAAGAGACACAGAGCATAGGGCGGGTGACCAACAGATCACGGGACCAGCCAGAACTGCCAATATGGGTCCCGCTCAAAATGAAGATCTGCTCATGTCAGGCGACGGCTACACGTGAAGCCGCTGTACCTGCAATTAGATTAATGAACCCTCTCTGCTGGGCACTACCATTTTAATTGCACACAATCTAAGGTTAGAGGGTCACCGGTTGAGATCACTCACGACGGCGCCGAGCCCTTACCGGCTGCTGATGGCGCCAGGAGAATGTATGCCTCTGTACGCCAAAAGTCACATCACTGTCTCGTGGTCAGACCAACCCTCTGTTGGCGGCCAGGAGACGTGTGACTGCGGTGGGTTTGAATTCCCAGAGCCACGGTGTCGACCGCTCCATACACTGACCAAAGATGCAACTTTCACGGCCCTCCACACTGCTGGCTTCCGTTCTGCCCTGCAGCAATCTGGCTGGGTGCCTTCCGACTTCAAACTGTTGCCGTCCCAACTTCCGGAGGCTGTGTGAAAGGTTTGACCTCCATGGTGCGGGCTGATGCACAAGCAGAATCCGCTTCAACCGGGATGGGCGCGTTATCGGACGCCGATCTGTTGTGTGCGCTGGCTCAAAATGATCTGGAGGCCCTGAGAGAGCTCCACCGGCGCTACGCCCCGCTGCTGTATGCCATGGCCGAGCGTTCAAAACTGCCTGACCCTGACACCCGTGTACAGGATGCGTGGCTCCTGATCATGCGTCAGGCCCATTGCCACGCCAGCACCTCACTCGAAGCGCGCCTGTGGTTGATCGGCATGGCCCGGCAGGTTCTGATGCCGCCTGATCAGTACCGGGCCACAGCACCGCTGATCTCAGCCTGAACCAGCCTCCTTTTGCGGCCAGACTGACTCAGCTTTCAAGCAATTGGCATTCAGGCGCGTATATGGCCGTCACCAAGGACTACCCATTTCGTGGTGGTCAGCTCTCGCAGGCCCATCGGCCCGCGCGCATGAAGTTTCTGGGTGCTGATGGCGACTTCGGCACCCAGGCCCAGCTGCCCACCGTCGTTGAACCGGGGGCTGGCGTTAACCATCACGGCCGCACTGTCTACATCCTGCACAAAGCGCTGAGCCTGCGCGGGATCACGGGTCAGGATGACGTCGGTATGGTTGCCGTGAGCGGCGATAAAGTCCAGGGCCTCGTCAAGTCCAGAGACTACCTTGAGACTCATGGTCAGGGCCAGAAACTCCTGCCCGTAATCTGCTGACTGGGCCGGGTGCGCCTGTATCCCTGCTGCGCTGAGGCCGGACAGGACCTCCGGGTCGGCCCGCAGGTCTACCCCCGATGCGGCGAGCTGCTGCGCAATCCGCGGCAGGGCAGGCAGAGCCGCGCGGTCAATAAGCAGCGTATCCAGCGCGTTGCAGGCACTGGGTTTCTGCACCTTGGCGTTCTGGATCACCTCTGCGGCCCGGCGCACATCATCCGGGTCACGGGTGAAGCTGCCGTCCAGGTACAGGTGCACCACCCCGATCCCACCCACAATGACCGGCACGGTAGCGTTCTCGACACAGAACCGGTGCAAGGCCGCGCCCCCCCGCGGAATAATCGCGTCCACCAGATCGTCAAGCCTGAGCAATTCCAGCATGCGTTCGCGTGCAGGGTCACGGACCACCTGCACGGCCTCGCGGGGCAGGCCCTTGGAGTGCAGGGCGGCCTGAATGGCTTCCTCCAGGGCTGCGTTGCTGCGGACCGTTTCCTTGCCCCCCCTCAGTATCACTGCATTGCCGCTCATCAGCGCCAGGGCCGCCACGTCCACCGTGACGTTCGGTCGGCTCTCATAGATCACGCCCAGGACCCCCAGAGGAACCCGGCGGGTCGAGACGCGGATGCCGCTGGGCAACAGCTGTTCAGGTGTGGTCTCCCCTACCGGATCAGAAAGGCTGGCTACCGCTTCGACATCCGAGGCCATGGCCTGAAGCCCAGGCGAGGTCAGCCGCAACCGGTCCACCATGGCTGACGGCAGCCCGGCGGCCTGGGCCGCGGCCACATCCTGGGCGTTCGCCGCCAGGATCTGGCTTTCACGGGCACGTAATTCTGCGGCCAGTGCCAGAAGCCCGTCGACTTTCCGTTCTGTGCTGAGCGAACGCAGGGTACGTGCTGCCGTGCGTGCGTGCTGGGCCACCACACGCAGGGGAGGTTGTGATTCCGGGAACGCGGTGGTCATAGGTCCAGGCTACCAGCCACCTCAGTTTCCCTGCGCCGGGCCGGGTAGGCAGGTTTGTCTGAATGACGCCGGACGCGGATTCAGTGAGGAAACAGGAGTACAGGTGCGCTGACCCGGTCACAGCGCACCTGTGGGCTGGCTGCGATGGAGCTCACGGTGGCACGAACCATCGTGGGCTCCGGCACCTCAACATTTGTCATACGTCGGCTTCCACACCCATCGACTGTCCCGGACCAACTTCAGGCGCTCATCCCTACGCCAGCAGAGGACCTGCCGGACACATCACTTGATCGCTCGTTCCTTTACGACTTCGGATTGCCGCAAGGACATCAGGGCTGCCTTATGCCCCGCCAGGGGTGACGGCCGTAGCGTGTAGGTCAATAGGGCCTGGGCCAGCGCATGCGGGTCATGACGGGCCTGGTTGGGCTGCAGCAGGGGCAGGCTGCGCACCCGGTCGCGGAGGTCCTGGGCGGCTCCATTCAGGTTCAGCAGCCTCGCTCCCTGCTGGGCATAGCGGTCGAGCACATCCTGTGGCGGGGTGGCGCTGTTGACCAGAATATGGTCCGGGGTCCGGCCCAGGTGACGGACAATGGCGCTGACATGATCTTCCAGCGTATGGCCATCTGTCTCGCCAGGTTCAGTCATCAGGCTGGCCACGTAGACCAGCGGCGCCGGCGAGTTGCGGATGCCCACCGCGATCTCCTGCACCAGCAGGGCCGGAATGATGCTGGTGTACAGGCTACCTGGCCCCAGGACAATCAGTTCCGCCTCTTCCAGCGCACGCGGAATGGCGCCCATGACCGGCACGTCGGGCGGGTCGAGCCGCACCTGTTCGATCCGGGCCTCGCCCACAGCGGTCGCGAAATGACTTTCACCCCGGATGACCCGGCCATCGCTCAGCTGCGCAACCAGGGTCGCTGGATGCAGGGTCGCCGGATAGACGTGGCCACGAATCCTCAGGACCTCATGAATGTCCTGCATGGCGGCACCAAGCCCACCCTCCTCCTCGCTGAGGGTGGCAAGCATCAGGTTCCCGAAGGTATGCCCCTGGATGCCGTCTCCACGTGCGAAGCGGTGCAGCATCAGCCGGGCCATCACCGGGCTGTCGGACAGGGCGGCGTAGCAGTCGGTCAGATCGCCTGGAGCGATCATGTCCAGTGATTCACGCAGCCGGCCGCTGCTGCCGCCGTCATCGGAAATGGCCACGATGGCGGTGGTATTTCCGGTGATCTCCCGCAGGCCCTTGAGAAGATTCGACAGGCCGGTGCCGCCTCCCAGGGCCACCACCCGCGGCGCGCGGCCCAGGGTATGCCGGGCATAGATAACGTCCACGGCTGTACTGGGAGCCGTACCCGTTCCCCGCAACACGCTCCGGCTGAGCATGGCGATGCTCCAGAGGGCCCCCAGCAGCGACAGGGCCATGATGATCATGCCTCCCAGGTACAGCGGCATGAATTCCGGCCGCAGAAAGCGGTTGACCCACAGGATCCATTTGGTGGCTGTGAAATGCAGCGGCCCGGTCCAGGTGAAGTGCAGGAAGCCGACCGCACCAATCAGGGTGCAGACCACGAACAGCATCAGCCAGCGCTTGACGCCGATGCCAGGATGCATCCACATGCGGGCGCGCCGGGTCCTGTGATGGCCCGCAGCACCGTTCTCCGCAGGGAAAACCGCGCCAATCTGATCGCGCCGCAGTGGGGGGTCGCTCATTCCCTGGTCCCGGCGTTCATGTCCCGGTGGTCGGTAAGATCCACGTTCAGGTCGCGCAGGTCGGCAGCCAGCCGGCTGGCGACGGCCACGCTGCGGTGCTGCCCTCCAGTACACCCCACCGCGACGGTGTATCCGTGCCGGCCGGTATCGCGGGCCCGTTCGGCGCTGGTGCGCACAAAGTCCCGCAGGTTCATGTAAAAGTCCTCTCCCGCCTGGTCCTGAAACACGTACTGCGCCACCTCACGGTCCAGACCGGTGCGCGGACGCAGGGCCAGGTCGTAGTGTGGGTTGGGAAGCGACCGCACGTCCAGAACCAGATCGGCGTCCCTGGGCGGCGCATGCTTGAAGCCGAACGACAGCAGGCGAAGGTGAAAGTCATGCTCCAGCCGGAACAGCCGCAGCACCCGTTCTCCCAGGTCATTGGCGCTCAGGTCGGTGGTGTCGATCACGGTGTCGGCGATGGCCCTCAGCGGGGCGAGCAATTCGCGCTCGCGGGCAAAATCCACCATCAGGGTCTCCCCCAGCGGATGCTCGCGGCGGGTGAAGTTGTAGCGCTTGAGCAGCACCTCCGAATTGGCCTCCAGATACAGCGTATGAAGGTCCTCCTCACGGCGCGAGAGCCTCATATAGCTGTCGTCCAGCGCACCCAGAAAATCCCGCGTGCGGGCGTCGGTGCTGACCGCCACGCGCGTCAGACCCCGGGCCTTGCTCAGGTCGTACATGGGGCCCCACAACTCCGGGGGGAGGTTATCGGTGATAAAGAAGCCGGCGTCTTCAAGTGCCCGCAACGCGGTACTTTTTCCACTGCCGGAAAGCCCGGACACAACCACGAACGGCATGCCGGCAGTCTAGTACGCGGGGGCGCCGGGACAGTCATCCCGGCGCCCCCGACACCCTCCGTTCGTGATCCCGGGCTGAAGGCCTCAGCGGACCTTGGTGCCGCTGGGCAGGTCCAGACCTGTTCCGACCAGGTCCAGGTTGCCGTCCGCGTCCTCGGCGGCCAGGATCATGCCCTGGGACTCGATGCCGCGCAGCTTGGCGGGCTTCAGGTTGGCGACCAGCACGACCTTGCGGCCCACCAGATCGGCCGGTTCGTACCACTTGCGGATACCGCTGACCACGGTGCGGGTCTCGTCGCCCAGCCTGACGGTCAGTTTCAGGAGTTTATCGGCCTTCTCGACCGCTTCACAGGCCACGACCTCAGCGATACGCAGGTCGATCCGCGCAAAGTCATCGATGCTGATCAGGGCCTCGGTGGATGCAGGGGTGGCAGTGGGGGTGGGCTGGGTGTTGATTTTGGGTTGAGCTACAGCCTGGGTCATGTCTTTTTTCTCGTTTCGGGGAGCAGGTGCTGCCTTGGCCGGTACCGTGGCGGCGGGTGCAGGTTTCGGTTCGGGTTTGGGAAACAGGATCGGGCCGCCCTGCACCCGTGTACCTGCCGGGGTCAGGCCCCAGGCTCCGGTCAGGGCGTAAGTCTGGCCACCCAGCCCAAGCTGGGCGCGCAGCTCGCGGGCCTTGCCGGGGATCACGGCCTCCAGGCACACACTGGCCACGCGCAGGCCCTCGGCAGCGGTGTACAGCACGGTGTCGAGTCTTCCCTGGGTGTCCTCGCTCTTGGCCAGGTTCCAGGGTGCGCTTTCCGCGATGTAGCGGTTGAGGTCGCGCACGAAGTTCATGGCCGCCTCGATGGCCATGTTCACCTTCAGGTCGCCCACAAGGCGCAGGACCTCGCCGGGCAGAGCAATGGCCGCGGCCTCGATCACCCGCTCACGGTCGGCCGGTTGTCCGGGGGCCGGTACGACTCCTTCACGGTACTTCTGGATCATGCTGACCGTGCGCGAAAGCAGGTTACCCAGGTCGTTGGCCAGGTCGCTGTTCAGGCGCGAGACCAGAATGCCCTCACCAAACGGGCTGTCTGCGCTGAGGGTCGCCTCGCGCAGCATCGCGTAGCGGATGGCGTCTACCGGGTAGTCCGCGACCAGTTTTTCGGGGTCGATGGCGTTGCCCAGCGACTTGCCCATCTTGCGGCCGTCCTCGGCCAGGATGTGGCTGTGCACCACCAGCTTGCGGTACACCGGCAGGCCGGCGGCCTTGAGCATGGTGGGCCAAAACACCGCGTGCGGCTTGAGGATGTCCTTCCCGATCACGTGCCACGCCAGCCCGCTGACAGTCTCGTTCACTCCCCGGGTGACCAGCGGCGTGAGGTAGCTGAGCAGCGCATCAAACCACACGTAGGTCACGTGGTCGGCGTCCCAGGGCAGCTCGACCCCCCAGGGCACGCGGTTTTTCGGGCGGCTGATGCTGAGGTCCCCGATGGGCTCCCTGAGCATTTCCAGGACCTCGTTGCGGTAGCCGGAGGGCTGAATCAGGTCCGGGTTCTCGCGCAGGTAGCCCAGCAGCCACTCCTGGTACTTTTCCATGCGGAAGAAGTAGTTGGCCTCGCGCCGCAGTTCGGGCGGGTCCTTGTCTCCGGGAAAGCGGCGCACGCCGTCGGGGCCCTCGACAAGCTCCTTCTCGGTAACGTAACGCTCGGCGCCCACCGAGTACAGACCCTCGTACTCGGCGAAATAGATGTCCCCACTGTCATAGACACGCTGCAGGACGTCCTGCACGAAGCGCTTGTGGCGGCCTTCGGTGGTGCGGATGAACTCGCTGTAACTGATGCCCAGGCGGTCCCACAGGCCTTTGAAGGCGCGCACGCTCAGGTCGTCTACCAGAGCCTGAGGAGTCAGACCCTCTTTCGCGGCGGCCTTGCTGATCTTCTCGCCGTGTTCGTCGGTGCCCATGACGAAGGTGACGTTCTTTCCGGCCAGACGCTGGTAGCGCACGATGGCGTCGGCCAGAATCTTCTCGTACACGTGGCCGATGTGCGGGGCACCGTTGGCGTAGTCAATCGCCGTGGTCAGGAAGAATTCGTTGTTCGCGGTCATGCTGATCTCTCCTCCGGGGCCGGCGCTTACCCTGATGAGAGGCAGGCCGGACAACCTCCCAAGCATACGGAAAAAGCCTGCCATTCAGAAAAGATGGGGCGATTCCACAGTGGAATCGCCCCAGACAGCTCCTGCATGGTTCAGGAGCAGCGGGGCATGCACATCATCTGAATGTCACGAAAAATCATGCCTCTACCCTACCCTGGCGCGCACGGCCAGAAGATCATAGCAATGGCCTAGCGGGCGGCGGCTGGTTCACAATGGGCTGTGACCATCCCCGGCCTGGATCTGCCTGCCCTTCCCGGCGCTGAGCGCGTCACGGTTCCCCTGCCGGACGGCGTCCTGGGCGGTTACGGCTGGGCGCAGCCCCAGCTGGCGCCCGCCGTACTGCTGCTTCATGGCTGGGGCCAGGATGCCAGCGCCATGGCCGGACCTGCGCGCCTGTTTGCCCAGGCCGGATGGCATGCGGTCAGTCTGTCCAGCCGCGGATGGCGAGGGTCCAGCGGCTGTGACGACTACGGACGCAGCGGCGCCCTCCAGACCCGGCTGGCCCTGAACTGGCTTTCCAAGCAAATGGCCGTGCAGGGTCCGGTTGTGATGCTCGGCTTCAGCATGGGGGGCCTGATCGCCCTGTTGACCGCAACGACCCAGGACACCCCTGCCACGCACGTGGTTGCAGTCAGCGCCCCGACTGACCTGCGCCGTGTCTATGAGACTGCTTCCCTGAACATCCTCAGGCGTTATTACGACGCCGTCCTGACACCTGAGCAATGGCAGGACGGCTCGCCGCTGACGCACGCGCACACCCTGAAAGTTCCCGCGCTGCTGGTGGTCGGCACCGAGGACCAGGTCTGTCCCCGGGAAGAAGGGCGCAGTTTCGCGGCGGCATCCGGGGCCCGCCTGCTGGAAATCGGCGGTATGGCCCACGAGCCCCGGGAGCCGGACTGGTCCGCCATCGTGCAGGAGACACTGGCCTGGGCCCGTCTGTCCTGACCAGCGGTTTTACAGCTTCCAGCCCATCACGGCCCCGCCATCGGGCATGGCCTGCAGTTCCTGAAAGCCGATATGACGGTAGAACGCCCGGGCGTTGGTGTTGCGTCCGCCCACGCCCAGATGAACCCCAGGAGACCCGGCCTCGCGCAGCGCCTCGAACAGGGTGAACAGCAGCTGCCGTCCATGGCCCCCACCCTGGGTGCGGGGCAACAGGTCAATGTGCAGGTGTGAAGGGTAGGCCGACGTGATCTCGGGATCGGCCGGGCGCGGGTGATGAATCTGGTGCATGACGGCCTCGTCCCGGCTGCGCTCGGGGGCAGACACGGTCGGGTCGGGGTAGCGTAGACGCAACGCGGACCACCACTCGCGCTCCAGGGTTTCATTGAACGCGGCCGTGTCCAGCGCGCCGATCACATAGCCGCTGGCGCCCAGGTCATCCTCCAGCACAAAGGCGAACTGCGGCTGGTGGGCCAGATACGGCCCGGCGTAGACGTGCCCGATCAGTTCCGGGTCCTGGTACAGGTGGGTCCCGTCCTGGCCGCTGTCCGCTGTTTTGAGGCAGATGTCGTACAGGGCGTCACGGTCCGTGGGGCGCGAAGCGCGGATGAGAGGCACGTACACCATTTCAAAGTGGTGGGGTGCGGGTGTCAACAACAGGCCCCCTCTAGAATGGCGGGCGTGATTGCTTACCTGTCCGGCGTCGTGCGTGAAGTAAGGGACAGCAGCGCCGTGATCGTTGCCGGCGGTGTCGGCTACGAGGTGCAGTGTCCTGCTGGAACTCTGGGCAAGCTGGTGGTCGGACAGACGGCCGAGCTGAGTACCCGCTTCGTGGTGCGTGAAGATGCCCAGCTGCTGTTCGGCTTTTCTGACGCCGACAGCCTCAAGCTGTTTGATCTGGTCACCGGGGTAAGTGGGGTGGGCCCCAAGCTGGGCCTGAGCCTGCTGTCGGCCATGCCGGTCTCGGCCCTGGCCCAGGGCCTGATGGCCGGTGACGCCAAGCTGCTGTCGAGTGTGTCCGGCGTTGGAAAAAAGACTGCCGAGCGGCTGGTCCTGGAGTTGCAGAACAAGGTTCCCGAACATCTGGCCGCGG
Source organism: Deinococcus malanensis (assembly GCF_014647655.1). Classification (NCBI taxonomy): domain Bacteria; kingdom Thermotogati; phylum Deinococcota; class Deinococci; order Deinococcales; family Deinococcaceae; genus Deinococcus; species Deinococcus malanensis. The sequence goes on along the minus strand of NZ_BMPP01000001.1, from coordinate 461,837 downwards.
CGGGCGTTCCAGCCGGCGCCCGGGCGACGCCGGTGTCGAGTACCGCTGGGCGCGACGCCATCGAGGCGCTGCTGGCTCTGGGTTTCCGGGAGGCCCAGGTCCGCGGCGTCGTGGCGGAACTGCTGGGCGCTGACCCTACCCAGAGCGCCGACGCGCTGATCCGCAAGGGTCTGGGGCGCCTGCGCTGATGCGCCCGGCGACTGCCAGGAGGCACCGGTCATGACGCACGGTGAGCCCGATACCATCGATATTCAGGAGCACGAAGCGTCGAGCCGGGCTGGCGCCCCTGCCCACAGCGACCAGAAGGTTACGTGGCTAGAGCTGTTTTTCGACCTGATTTTTGTCGTGGCGTTTGACCAGCTGGCCAAACGTCTGGGTGACTCGCCCCACCTGGAAAATCTCGGTGAGTTCGGGCTGATGTTCACGGCGGTCTGGTGGGCCTGGGCGGGTAACACCATGCTCGCGGCGCGCTACGGCAATGAGACGCGCGCCTATCGCTGGGGGACGGTGGCGCAGCTGGTGTCCATGGGTATGCTGGCGCTAACCCTGCGGGGCGATCTGAAAGACACCGGGCTGGCGTTTGCCCTGGCCTACGGTGCCAACCGCGTCCTGCAGGTGGTGATTCACTTTGCCCTGGCCCGTGAGGTCCCTGGTGGGGCTCCTTTTGCCCAGCAGACCAGCGCTCCTCTGGCACTGGCCGCCGGAGTGTGGCTGGTCTCCGCCTGGCTCCCCGGCGGGTCAACGCTGCAAATCCTCCTGTGGTGTGCCGCGCTGCTGGCTGACCTGATCATTCCGGCCGTGGTTCAGGCTCGGGTAGGCAACGGGCACTCCAGCCTCCCCCATGAAGGGCACCTGCCCGAGCGGGTGGGCCTGCTCCAGATCATTGCGCTGGGGGCCATCGTCACGGAGGTCGTCAATGGCAGCCGGCAGCAGGCCCTGAGTCTGGTCACCCTGGCCCCCGCGCTGAGTGCCATCCTGCTGACGGTGGCCCTCTGGCGCCTTTATTTCGATCAGGCGCGCACCCTTCCGCTGCTGGGCGCCCACCTGGAAGGACAGGTCCAGCGCATGCAGGCGTGGCTCTATGGGCACCTGCCCTTCACCCTGAGTGTGGTCATGCTGGGCGTAGGCCTCGGCCATGGCCTCAGTGCTGTGGATGCCAAGAAGGACGCGCTGAATCAGCAGTTTGTAGCCTGGCCACTGGCCGCAACTCTGCTCACGCTGTCCTTCCTGCGCTGGAATTCGCGGCGCGTCGCGCGTCGCCATGGCCTGGACCGCAGCCTGATCGCCCTGTGGGTCGGGGCTCTGGGATCCGCGGCACTTGGATTTGTTGATCTCGATACTGTGCGCCTGCATGGACTGGTAGCCGCCATAACCGTGGTGGTCAGTGTGATTGTCGCCACTGACCCGGTCACCCGCCGTCTTGGAGAACTTGAAGAAGAAGTTACCGAGCAGCTGGACGAAGGAGAAGCCCCCGAGACCATCGCTCAGGAACTGGACGCCCAGAGCGACGAGACATCTGCGAACCCACCCACGAACAGCAACACGCGCAGTTCCTGAAGGAAGCCGGTCAGCCAGGCTTCTACAGCTTCTGCGCTGTCCATCGCCGGCTCAAGCAGCGGCCGGGCCACCGCGACCACCTGTGCGCCCAGCAGCAGCGCCCGAGCCGCGTCCAGTCCGGTGCGGATTCCGCCTGACGCGATCAGGGGAACGGCTGGCGCCTGCTGCCGGGCGTCGCGCAGGGCCTGGGCCGTGGGCACGCCGATTTCGCACAGGTCCGGGCGCCGTACGACCCCGTGGTAAACCAGTTCCTCGACCCGGGCCCAGCTGGTCCCGCCTGCGCCCGCCACATCCAGGGCACCAAAGCCCATCCCAGCGGCCGCCTGCACGGTGCGGGCATCCAAACCATGCCCGACTTCCTTGAGAATCACCGGAAACGGCAGCGACGGCACCAGGTCAGCCAGCTGCGCCCCCAGGCCCGCCCAGCGGGTATCTCCGCCCACCTGCAGGGCTTCCTGGAGCGGATTGATATGAATGGCCAGGGCATCGGCGCCGACCTGCGCCACAGCCTGCTGCGCCTGCTCGGCGCCGTAGCCCAGGAGAAACTGCGCCCCGCCCAGGTTCCCGACCAGCAGCACGTCCGGCGCGACGTCACGGACCTGGAAGGTGGGGGCCACCTCCGGGCGCTCCAGCATCACACGCTGGGACCCCAGCATCAGGCCAATTCCCAGGCGCTGTGCGGCAATGGCGAGGTTGCGGTTGATCTGCCCGGCGCGCTCAGCCCCGCCGGTCATGGCCCCGATCAGGAGGGGGGCCTGCAGGTGGTGGCCCAGGAAGGTGACCCCCAGATCCACGTCTGCCAGATTCAGCTCCGGCAGGGCCCGGTAAGGCCAGGGCACCGTCTCCAGGCCGGTGGTGACTCCCTGATACTGGCTTTCAGGGAGCAGGCAGGCCTCGATATGCCGCAACTTGCGGACACTCAGGCCAGGGCCGGACGATAGGTGCGTCACTGTGCCAGCCTAACGTGTCAGCACGCCAGGGTCCGGCCACACAGCCACCTCCCTTGCCCGCACCCCCCTTAAAGCGCCACGCCGTCCAGTTTCATCGGAGAAAGGACGGAGCTGCAGACCCAGTTCGCAGGGAACCCCACCCCTTAAGTCACCGCCTGGTGTCCAGAGTACATATCCAAAGCACAGGGCAGCCTGGAAGCCGGCGGCATTAGCGGCCGACCGAGCAACACGGCAGGCCTCTCCTACTCCCCGAAATTCACTGCTTCGGTCATGGGCTGAGGAGGCCATCATGAACAGGACCACCCCAGTCCAGTGTTGACAGAATGGAGACTCCGGGGTACTATTTCTGAGCGCTGGAAACGGCACCCCGCAAGGAAGTGGCCGACACAACGCAAGAATCAGGACCAGAGGAACGCAGGGTAGAGCAGTCTGGTAGCTCGTCGGGCTCATAACCCGGAGGTCGCAGGTTCAAATCCTGTCCCTGCAACCAAATGATCCCCACCGCCAGCCGGTGGGGTTTTCTTATACGTGCAGGAACTGCAGCAACCGCGCCGCCATACTGAAGGGCATGAGTCTGCCATTCCTGATTTTTTTGGCCGCGTGGGTCATTGGCCTGATCGGCACTTTCGTGCCGGTGCTGCCCTCCACACTGGTCATCTTTGCGGGCGCCGCCGTGGCGGCTCTGCTGGACGGCTTCCAGGCCGGGCGCGACCTGCCGTTCCTGCTGGTGTTTCTGGTTATCGCTGTGGCGGCCATGCTGGTCGACAATCTGGCCTCGGCCTGGGGGGCGCGCCGCTACGGCGGCAGCCGCCAGGCGGCCTGGGGGGCACTCATCGGAGGCATTGCCGGTATTTTCCTGGGGCCGATTGGCCTGATCGTGGGGCCTTTGCTGGGCGCCCTGCTGGCCGAGCTGCTGGTTGCCCGCCGCCCCATGCCCGAGGCCATGCGGTCGACCTGGGGAACCATGGTTGGGCTGCTGACCGGGCTGGGCGCAAAGCTGGCGCTGCACCTGCTGCTTGGCGCCTATGGCCTGTGGCATCTCTGGCGCCACGCCGGAGCATAGAAGCGGCCAGGGCCAGGGTCAACTCCAGCGGCGGCTCAGCAGTGGCGCGATGGCAATCAACTGCACTGCCAGAGCTGGCAGGACAGGGAGCAGGGTTCCGGCCAGGGCGCGCGGAAAGGACCCTGTCAGAACGCGCAGGGCCTGATAAACGAGAACAAACTGGACGGCCAGGCCTACCACTGTGACGGTCAGGAGGGCCAGCGCCGCCGGTGTGCGTGCAGCGGCGCGCAGAGCCGCGTTCTCCACACTGGTGCCGTTACCTCCAGCTGGAAGCGCTGCGGGCTCGAATGCAACTCCCGGCGTCAGGAGCGTCCATACGATGACCAGCAGATACAGCGGGACGAACACCGCGAAGGACGCTCCGTACACCTCGCCGCTGCGGCTCTCCCGCCCGCCTCCCAGGCGTCCGAGGGCCCACATCAGTGCAAAGGTCAGCGCCGTCAGGAACATCCCACCCACCACGTTGGTGACATGGGTCAGAACACCGGGCGGGGCCGTGCGCGCCGCCTCGGCTGCCAGATTGGCTGCAGGCCGCACCAGCAGGGCATACGACACCCCAGACAGCACTCCCGACAGCGCCACCACCCCCAGATAGCGCCAGCCCACCGGCTCCGTGGGAGCCAACCGGGCAGCAAATTCGCCCGGTGCGGTCAGCAGTTCAGCCGGCAGCGGGGCGGTGGGCTCTTGGGGCGGAGCGGAAGCGGACTTGCGGGCCATACGAACCCACTCTAACGGCCATATCAGGGCGACAGCTATGCCGTAAAAGTGGAACTCAGTTGCCGTGCTGGAGCGTCCACCAGTGCCACCCCAGCGTCGCCAGCAGGTCGTAAATCAGCATGGTTAGTCCCAGGCCCCAGGCACTTGGGCGCCAGCTTTTGCGGGTGGCAGGCGGCCCGTGCCCGGGCATCGGCCAGGACCTGTGACGGGATCAGGCGCAGGACCAGCTACAGCCCGGCGGGAACCAGCAGCAGGTCATCAAGCAGACCCAGTAACGGAATAAAATCTGGAATCAAATCAATTGGGCTCAGGGCGTACGCCAGCACCAGCAGGGCCAGAGCGCGGGCAGGCCAGGGAGTCTGCGGGTCACGTGCGGCGTGACTGACCGCCAGCAATTCGGCCCTGAGCCGGCGCGCCGCGGCCTGCAGGCGGCGCCAGCCTGTCACGGCTGCGCGCCACGCAGCGTGCTGGAGATCATCAGGCGCACGGCGGGCAGCGTCATGACTGCGGCCATCAGCCCAAACAGCACCACGCCGACGTAGGCCGCACTCAGCCATGGACCACGGCGCGCTGCCTCTATCTGTGGGTCCAGGCGCGGCGTCAGCCACAGATGCATAACCAGCAGCACCACCCCACCAAATAGCAGCGACCCGGCTGCCAGCGGTACACGCAGCGCGGGGTTTTCCAGCAGTTCCGAGGCCTGAGCAGGGTCCGCGAGGGCCCCGCCCAGCCGCTCACGGGTCAGCAGGGCTCCGAGACCTACCGCCAGGGTGTTGTTCAGCACATGAATGATGACGGCGTTCCACAGGCTGCCGCTGTGCTGCACCACCCGTGCCAGGGCGTACGCCAGGGGCAGGATGCCCGCGATACTGGCAGGCACGCCATGTGCGACCGAAAACGCGAAGGACGAGGTGACGGCCGCAATGGTGAACCCGGCGACACGCTCGTGTCCCCGCAGCATCAGGCCACGAAATGCGACTTCCTCCAGGAACGGCACCAGTAACCCAGCCGCCAGCAGCAGCAGCCACAGGTCCGCACCCTTGCTCAGAAATTGCGGAACGCTCTCGGCACTTTCTGGAAACAGCGTCACGAAAAACAGAATCGCCGCGCGCGACGCAAGAAACGCCAGCACGAAGGTACCCAGGGCCAGCCCCCAGGCAGGCGGCGTGCGCCAGCGCGAGTCCTGCACCAGTGCGCGCAGGGCCGGCCGGAACAGCAGCAGTCCCACCAGCACGTTGACGGCGGCCGACGCGAGCAGCGATAGGCCCAGCGGCGCGCCACGCGCGATCAGTACCCCCGAGACCAGATTCTGCACCACCAGCAGGGTCAGAGCCGCGCGGTTACCGTCGACGGCGCGTACGCCACGCACGGGCTCAGGAGCGGCCTCTGGCCAGCTGGTGGTGGGTGGCGTCGGTGCGTCCGGGACGGTCATGCGCGCAGCCTACCGCGCCCCGCTGGAGTGCCGCTTGCTCCCTTGCTTCAGAGATCAGGCGGTCAGGACCCGGATAGCTGTCTCCAGACCGTCGTCAGTCACCTGATGGTGCAGCACGAAACGCACACTGTTAGGGCCCAGGGCGCTGGCTAGCACCCCCTTGGCTGCCCAGGCATCCACGCAGGCCTGGGCCTGTGGCATGCGGGCATAGATGATGTTGGTCTGGACCGCCTGCAGGTCCACATTCAAGCCGGCGTCCACCAGTGCCTGCGCCAGTTGCTGGGTGCGCCGGTGGTCCTGGGCCAGCCGGGTGGGCCCGTCACGCACCGCCACCAGGGCGGCGGCCGCCAGCACACCCGCCTGACGCATCCCGCCGCCCATCATCTTGCGGTAGCGGTGAGCCTGCTTCATGTGCGCCGCACTGCCCAGCAGGACGCTGCCCACCGGGGCGCCGAGCCCCTTGCTGAGGCAGATGCTGACCGTATCGAAGTGCCGGGTGATCTCCCGCAGGGGCACGTCGAGTGCGGCAGCGGCGTTGAAGACCCGGGCGCCGTCCAGGTGCAGCGGCAGTCCTTCCTCCTGCGCCACTCCACGAATGGCCGCCAGCACGTCAAGCGGGATAATGGTGCCGCCCGCCTTGTTGTGGGTGTTTTCCAGGCTGATCATTCCGGTGGGCGACTGGTGAATGCTGCGCCGGATGGCCAGGCGCACGTCCTCCGGGTCCGGGACTCCCAGCGGAGCCGGCACGAAACGCGGCACCACTCCGCTGAATGCGGCCATCATGCCCAGTTCCCACTCGTAAATATGGCTGCCCTCGGCGCACACGACTTCCTCGCCGCGCCGGGTGTGCAGCGCAATGGCCACCTGATTGGTCATGGTGCCCGACGGCATGAACAGTCCGGCCTCGAATCCAGTAATACGCGCCAGTTCGGCCTGAAGGGCATTGACGGTCGGGTCCTCGCCATAGACATCGTCTCCGACGGCCGCCTGGGCCATGGCCTGACGCATCTCGGGAGTCGGAGTGGTCACGGTATCGGAACGGAAGTCGGCCAGAACAGAAACGGACGAAGTCATGCGCGTCAGGGTAAGCCTTTTGCCCTGCCGGGTTGGTGGCGCAGATTAGACCGTCCGTCAGTGAGGGCCGCCTGCTGCTAGGTCTCTTTAGCAGCCCCCTTCGGCGAACCCTCGACGCTCTCCACGACCTGATCGGGCACGTCTGACTTGCTGACAGCCTGGACCGGGGGCGAAGGTTCCAGCGGTGTACTCGCACCGGTCAGCAGCATGTCGCTGACCTGCTTGCGCACCCGCCGCATGGACTGAAAGGAGAAGCGGCGCTGCAGGAACCGCCCGAACAGACGGAACCCCACCCGGTAGAACAGGTTGCTGATGTGGCCGGTCTGAGAGACGGCGTGGATACGAAACATCACCCGGCCCGTGCCCAGGTGCTTGTGAACCGTAAATTCGATCTGTCCGCGCTCGAAGTGCCCTTCCAGGGTGTGGTAGTTGTAGCCCCAGACGGCCTCGCGGCTGCCGTCGGGCAGGGCGCGAGTCTCGTTGACCACCCTGCCGATCCGCACCCCGAACCAGAAGGTAAAGATCAGGAAGCGGCCACGCAGCACCATGACCCGCTGTTCGAGCGGAGTTTCCGGCACGAAGACCCCGGTGATCAGGTCCGGCGGCGGAAAACTGTAGTTGCGCAGAACCTGCTGGGCGGCACGGAACGAGCCGTTCGGCAACGGATCGCCAGGAGGCTCGGCGGGCAGTTCCTGCTCATAGTCGTCAACGCGCCAGCCGCTTTCGGCAGTGTATTCGTGCAGGCGGGTGTCATCAAAATTGGGCCTGGCCTGAGCATAGGCCTCCAGCCGGGCCCGCTGCTGCTCGTGCAGAGGAGGACGGGTGCGTGTCATGGGGTGCCTCCGGTCCCGTCTTCAGCCTCAAAGTCGGTCTCGCTGACGGTCCGCACCTGCACCTCACCGATTTTCTGGCCGCCACTGCGCTGCGCCACACGCTCGCAGAACGTGGTCCAGACCGTTTGCTGCACACGTTTCCCCAGGGCGTCGTAGCTGAGGGCCACCAGACCGTCCCGCGACCTCGCCAGTGAGCAGATTTCAAAGTGGAAGGCGTCCTCGAAGTGTTCGTGCGGCGTGATGGCAAAGCGGATTTTTCCAGCCTCGGGGTGGTCCTCGAGCGTGACCAGTTCAAACGAGGTGTCGCTGACCGCTACCACGCGGACCTCACCGTTCCAGGGTCCCAGAATGCGGATGTGATACTCGTCGCCGCGCCGCAGGGCATCTTCAAGTCCGACCGTCTTTTCGAAACCGGCCAGCAGTTCGGGAGCGTACTCTGGCAGGTTCCGCTGGATGTCGAGCATCAGGTCCTCGGCCGACATTGCCGGCTTCTGAACCTCTACCCAGTAGCGGCGCTCTAGCAGGGCCCCGCGGCCGTCGTCCTCACGCTGGACCGGTTTGCGCATATCCGCAGTGTGGCGCACGCTCCCTCACGCCGGGCGCGCTGTGGGTTGAGCAGTTCCTCATGCCGTGGCCCGCGCGCCGCGCAGCGGTATCCTCCCCTTTCAGATGCCCGAGCCTGATTCGTCCATCCTGGAGACCCCTGACGGTTCACGCACCGCCTACAATGCCCGTTTTGGCGAGGCGTACGGTTCGCGCCACGGCGCGGCGGCTCAGGCCCGCCACGTGTTCGTGGAAGGCAGCGGTACCTACCGGCATCCGGCGCCCCGGGTCCTGGAGGTGGGGTTTGGGGTCGGAGTTAACTTCCGGGCGACGCTGGCGCAGACGGCCGGGCGGGAAGCGGCGCTGGACTATCTGGCCTATGAATTTGATCCAGCCCCGGTCGACATCCTGCAATCCGTAGCCGCTGGCCAGGAGGGAACAGACCACCCCGCCTGGCAGGGCCTTATAGACCTCTGGCCTCAGCCTCCAGTGGAGGTGAATGCCGGGGGCGCACGCGTTCAGGTGGTGATAGGAAACGTCCTGACAGCGAGCCTGCCGGAAGACTGGGCCACCGCGCTGTACCTGGACGGCTTTTCCCCCACCCGCAACCCGGAGGTCTGGACGCCGGAGTTTGCCGCCCGGCTATCGCGCACCCTGGCCCCTGGCGGGGTTCTGGCCACCTACAGCGCGGCCGGGCATGTGCGGCGTGCACTTCAGGCGGCAGGACTGGAGGTCGAGCGGCGCCCGGGCGCTCCGGGCAAGCGGGAATGCCTGCGCGCTGTCCGGACCGCATGACCGCACATGTGGGGATCATTGGCGGCGGCATTGCGGGAGCCTCAGTTGCATACGCCCTGGCCCGTGCAGATCTGCGCGTCACGGTCGTCGATGCCGGGATGCACACGGCCAGTCATGTGCCCTCCGCCCTGATCAATCCGGTGCGGGGGCAGTCAGGCGGGGTGGACACCCGTGCACCAGAAGGAATGGCGCTGACCTGGGCACTTGTGCGTGACGTGGTAGCCCAGGGATATGACGTTCCGCATGCCCAGTCAGGCGTGGTCCGCCCGCTGCCGGACGACCGCACCCGCGCCCGCTTCGAGCGCCACCTGCCAGGGCAGCTGCCCCACGAATGGCTTGCCCACGGTCAGCGCCCTGAGGCCCTCACAGACGGATGGGCACACGCGCTGCAGTTGCCGGGGGGCGGCTGGCTGGACGGGCAGGCCCTGTGCCAGGCACTTCTGGCCGCCTCCGGTGCTGAGGTGGTCCGTGACCGCGCGACGGCGTGGGAGGCGCGGGCCATCTCGCTGCAGGACGGCGGCACGCTGAAAGCAGATGCCGTGGTGTGGTGCGGGGGCTCGGTGGGCTCGACCTGGGCCGGTGAGGACGCCCCCCACCGCATGGGGACGCTGCTGACTCTGAACCGGCCAGCGTCTGAAGTGCCGCTGAGCTTCGGCGCTTACCTTGCCCCGGCTGCACGAGGAGGCGTGCTGGGCGCGACCTTCGAGGCCCCCACACACCGGTGGAGCCTTCCCTGTCTGCCGCTGCTTTCTCTGAGCTGGCTGCTGGGCAAGGGAACGGCGCTGAGCAACCTGGAACATCTCATGGTGACCGGGCAGTGGACCGGTTCACGGCTCTCTGGATTGCAGGCAGGGACAGATGCAAGCGGAGTATGGAGGCTCTCCGGACTGGGGAGCAAAGGGTTTTTGCTTGGGCCACTGCTGGCCTTCGAACTGGCGGGCAGGGTGCAGGCTGCCCTGCAGTCACGCGGCGGGTAACGTTCCTGTACCGGGCACAACTGTGAAGCTGGCCACATGCCTGAACTAGACTGTGGGGCGTTATGGCGAATTACCGCATCTGTTTGATTGAAGGCGACGGCATCGGCCACGAGGTCATTCCCGCCGCGCGGCGCGTGCTTGACGCGGCCGGCTTCAGTGCCGAGTACGTCCACGCCGAGGCCGGCTACGAGTACTACCTCGACCACGGCACCAGCGTGCCCCAGGCCACCTACGACGCCGTGGAGAACACGCACGCCACGCTGTTCGGCGCCGCAACCAGCCCCAGCGGGGAGAAACCCGCCGGCTTTTTCGGCGCGATCCGTCACCTGCGCCAGAAGTATGGCCTGTATGCCAATGTCCGGCCTACCCGCACCCGCCCGGTGCCCGGGGCCTATGAAAACGTGGACCTCGTGATTGTCCGCGAGAACACCCAGGGCCTGTACGTGGAGCAGGAGCGCCGTTACGGCGACACTGCCATCGCCGACACGGTGATCACCAAAGATGCCAGCGAGCGCATCGGCCGCTTCGCCGCCGACCTGGCGATGAAGCGCAGCAAGCGCCTGACGGTGGTGCACAAGAGCAACGTGCTGCCGGTAACGCAGGGACTGTTTATGAACACCATCCTCGACCATACCCGCACGGTCGAGGGCCTGAATACCAGCACCATGATCGTGGACAACGCGGCGATGCAGCTGGTGCGTAACCCCCAGCAGTTCGACGTGCTGGTCATGACCAACATGTTCGGAGATATTCTTTCGGATCTGGCGGCAGGGCTCGTCGGCGGTCTGGGGATTGCGGCCAGCGGCAACGTGGGCGACAAGTTCGGGATCTTCGAAAGTGTGCATGGCTCGGCGCCCGATATCGCCGGTCAGGGCGTGGCCAATCCCACCGCAACGATTCTGGCTGCCGTGCAGATGCTCGACCATCTGGGCGACCACAAAACGGCACGCCGGCTGGACAATGCCGTGAACAAGGTCCTGCTCGAAGGCCCCCGGACCCGCGATCTGGGCGGCACCGCCGGGACACACGGGTTCACGGAGGCTGTGATCCGGGCGCTGGCCTGAAGCAAGAAGACAGGGTGGCCTGGGCAGCAGTCCCAGGCCACCCTGTCCGTTCGTCTCAAGGTGGTAACTACAGCAGATGCTGGTTTCAACTGCCATCTGCTGTGGGGCGAGTGACCGCGGTTAAGGTGGAGTTGGCAGAAGTGCGCTCCTGCCGTTGCTGCAATGGAATACCCTTGTCAGATCACGTCATAAGGATCAACGCTAGGGAGTTCCGACGGCCTGCTCCCCTGACCACATGCCCTGACGGCGCAGCGCGGCGACCAGGTGAGGCTCGCGCTTTTCCATGCCGCCGTCCTGGGCGAAGTAGGCGCCCAGCAACCGCACCCAGTCGCCCGGGTGCCCCCCCCGGGAAGCGATGGGGTTCATGATGGCAACCGCGTCCTGGAGTTCATCGTGATTCGGGTCGTGATAAGTATCCGTGTGCACGACCAGCGGACGCGGCACGCGTGGACGGTACGGCGCTTCCTCTGCTGGCGTGCCTATGGTCAGCGCCGCGAAGGGAAGCACGCCCTCAGGTAGACGCAGCAGGTCAAGCAGGCCATCGATGCCATTCAGAACGCCGCCAATCCAGCAGCCCTGATAGCCCAGCATCTCGGCGGCCGTCAGCAGGTTGGTGCCGGCCATCACAGCGTCTCCTATGCCGAAATGTACGGCCACGGCGGGCCAGTACCCCGGTGTGCGCCCGGAAGCTTCCAGCACCCGCCGGGTGCGGCGCACGTCGGCGCAGACCACAAAGGCTTCGGACGCCGTGGCAATGTGGGCATTGGTGGTCAGGGCGGCGGCCTGGGCGCGGACCTCAGGATCCGTCAGATGAATCAGCGAATACAGCTGGGCCGTCGCGTCGGTCGGGGCCCGTTGCGCGGCGTGCAGAATCACGTCGAGGTGCGCTGGGGGCAAGGGAAGCGGCGTACCGTCGCCAGATGTGACGTACTGGCGCACGGTGCGGTGTGCGTCGTAGAAGGCCCGGACTTCCTCAGGGGTGCGGTAGGTCATGCGGCGGAGAATATCCCGGTGAAGCGCCGGAACGGCTACGGGTGCTTAACGCTGGCTCACGACCGAGAACAGCAGGCCGATCAGGATCAGGTCCACGGCCCAGCTGACCGGCCGGCGCAGTCGCTCGTCAGTCCGGGACCGCAACAGCTGAACCCCCAGCCGGGCCAGCAGCAGCACGCCGATTACGCCCGGATGAGGCGGCTGACCGCCCGACAAGAGCGGCCACAGCAACAGCAGACCCACCAGGGCCAGCAGGCCGAAGCTCAGGGCCGTCAGCAGATCGGGGCGACCGGAAGGGCTGCCGGTCACGCTCGGGGGTTCTCCTCAGGCTGCGGGGCAGTCGCTTGTGCGGGGCCTCCATACTCCAGAACCAGAACGCTGCTGGGCGGCAGATTGAGACGCAGCGAGTGGGGCTGGCCATGCCACCCTTCGCGGTTCGCCATCAGCGACGGCTGCTGCGTGCCGAACCCGCCGTACTCGCCGTCATCCGTGGAAAGCAGCAGGCGGTACTCTCCGGCCTGCGGCACCCCGACCCGATAGTGTTCCCGGTACGTGGGCGTCAGATTGGCCACCACCAGACTCCACTGACCCGTCTCGCTGTCGCGCCGCACGTAGGCATACACGCTGTGCTCGGCGTCGTCGGCACTGACCCAGTACAGGCTGTCGTCACGCTTGTCTCCGCGGTACCAGTCGGGCCGCTCCCGGTAAAGCTGATTGAGCCGCCGCACCAGGGTCATCACGCCGCGGTGGTCCGGTACATCCGTGAGGTGCCAGGGGAGGGAGGCGTCATGGTCCCACTCGGTGGACTGGGCAAATTCCTGGCCCATGAACAGCAGTTTCTTGCCGGGCATGGTCCACATCAGGGCCAGGAATGCCCGGTACTGGGCGCGCTGGGCGTACCAGTCACCGGACATCTTCATGACCAGCGACTTCTTGAGGTGGACGACTTCATCGTGGCTGATGGCCAGCATGTAGTTCTCGCTGGTGCGGTACACGTTGAAGAAAGTTACCTTGTGGTGGTGATGCTTTCGCCACAGCGGGTCCTGCTCAAAGTACGCCAGCGTGTCGTTCATCCAGCCCATGGCCCACTTGTAATCAAATCCCAGCCCGTGGGGCGAGGGCACGGTCACGCCAGGAAATGATGTACTTTCCTCCGCGATGATCATGCACCCCGGGCTCATGTGGTGCGTCACCTCGTTCAGGCGCCTCAGAAACGCGATGGCCTCCAGGTTCTCGCGCCCGCCGTGAACGTTCGGGACCCACTCAGTGCGCGAGAAATCCAGATACAGCATGCTGGCCACCGCGTCCACCCGCAGGCCGTCAATGTGGAAGTCCTGCAGCCATTTGAGGGCCGAACCGATCAGGAACATCACAACCTCGTTGCGGCCGTAGTCGAAGATGAAGGTATTCCAGTCCTGGTGAAAGCCCCGGCGTGGATCGGCGTACTCGTACAGCGGCCCGCCGTCGAAGCGGGCCAGCCCGGAAGGATCGGTCGGGAAATGCCCGGGGACCCAGTCGAGAATCACACCGATGCCCAGGCCATGCAGGTGGTTGACCAGATACTTGAAATCCTCTGGAGTGCCCAGACGGCTGGTCGGAGCGTAGTACCCGGTGACCTGATAGCCCCATGAGCCGTCGAAGGGATGCTCCATGACGCCCAGCAGTTCCACGTGCGTGTAGCCCATGTAGGTCACGTATTCGCCCAGCTTGTGTGCCAGTTCGCGGTAGTTCAGGAACCAGCCGTCGTCACGCCGCATCCACGAGCCCACGTGCACCTCATAGACGCTGACCGGCTGTTCGAAACCGGCGGTGCGCGACGTCATCCAGCGGGTGTCCGTCCACCCGAAGGCGTCCTGCCAGACGACGCTGCCTGTGGCCGGGCGGAGCTCATAAGCGCTGCCGTAGGGGTCCATCTTGTCCTCGGTCTGTCCGGCTGCGGAGGTGACACGGTACTTATAGCGCTGGCCCTGGCGCGCTCCAGGCACGAAAGTGCCCCAGACACCGAAGTCCAGCCGGGTCATGGCATTTTCAAAACCGTTCCAGTCATTAAAATCACCGACAACGCTGACGTGCTGCGCGCCGGGGCCCCAGACCGCGAAGCGCACGCCCTCGACCCCGTCCTGGGTGGCGACATGGGCACCCAGCAGGTGGTCAGGCCGCACAAGGTCGGAGGTCGCCATTTGCTGCAGGTGACCGTAATCCAGCGGCAGAGGCAAGAAGGAGTCGCTCATGCCTGGAGTCTACCGGCCCCGCTGGGGGCTGGTGAAAACCCCATGCAGACCATAAAGGCCAGGACTGAGCGGCAAAGCGCAGGGCCAGGGACAGGTGCTTTTCGGCATGTCCCTGGCCCTGCGGCCGGCCTTTGGCCCCGAAACCTCAGACCTTGACGATCCAGCCCTCTGGAGCTTCGACTGTCCCGAACTGGATACCCGTCAGTTCATCGTACAGGCGTCGCGTCACCGGACCTGTTTCGGTCTCGCTGTGGAACACGTGGAACTGGTCGCCATGCTGAATGCCGCCGATAGGGGTGATGACAGCCGCAGTCCCGCAGGCACCGGCCTCGCCGTACTGGTCAAGCCGGCTGATGTACACGTCGCCTTCCTCGACATTCAGGCCAAGCCGGTGCTCGGCGATGTGCAGCAGGCTGTACTTGGTGATGCTGGGCAGAATGCTGGGGGACTTGGGCGTGACGAAGGTCCGGCCATCCTTCGTGATGGCAAACAGGTTGGCGGCCCCAACCTCCTCAATCTTGGTATGGGTGGCCGGGTCAAGGTAGATGGCGTCGGCAAAGTGGCGGCCCTGCGCCTGTGCATCCTTGGCCTGTGCACCGGGCAGCAGGCTGGCGGCGTAGTTGCCTCCGACCTTGGCGGCGCCGGTGCCGTTGGGCGCGGCCCGGTCAAATTCCGAGACGATGAAGTTGTGCGGAGTCAGTCCGCCCTTGAAATAGGGGCCCACCGGCACGCAGAACACGCTGAAGATGAACTCGGGGGCCGTGCGCACACCGATGTTGTCGCCCACGCCGATCACAAAGGGACGCAGATACAGGCTGCCGCCTGTGCCGAAGGGAGGCAGGAAGTGCTCGTTGGCCTTGACGACCTGACGGCAGGCCTCGATGAACATCTCGGTGGAAGGCGCGGGCATCAGCAGGCGCTCGCAGCTCATCTGCATTCGCGCGGCGTTCTGATCGGGGCGGAACAGGTTGATGCTGCCGTCCTGGGAGCGGTACGCCTTGAGGCCCTCGAAGCACTGCTGGCCGTAGTGCAGGGCCGTCGAGCCCTCGGCAATGTGCAGGACGTTGTCCTCGGTCAGCTGCCCCTCGTCCCAGGCGCCATCTTTCCAGTGAGACAGAAAGCGCAGGTCGGTTCGGATGTAGCTGAAGCCCAGGTTCGCCCAGTCGATGTTCACGTCACGCATGGGGTCCAGCCTATCAAGGCGCAGCCCACACCGGCCGGCTGGGCTGGCCAGTGCTCAGCCCGCCAGCACGTGGAGGCGGAAACGTTCCAGAATGGCCAGCCCCACTGCTCCGCTTTTCTCGGGGTGAAACTGTGTGGCGTGAATATTGCCCTGGCTGAAGGCGGACCAGAACGGTACGCCGTACTCGGAAATGGCACCGGCGTCCACCTCGACCTCCAGCGGTACGTAATAGGAATGCACGAAGTAGGCGTAGGCCGGACAGGCGAGGTCCCTCAGCAGGGGGCTGTCACCGACCTTGTCCAGGCTGTTCCAACCCATCTGCGGCACCTTGCGTTCGGGCACCGCCTCGAACCGGCGCACGGTGCCTGGAACCAGGTTCAGTCCAGGCATGCCGGGGGCCTCCTCTGATCCGGTCAGCAGCATCTGCATCCCCACGCAGATCCCCAGCAGCGGCGTCCCCGCCTGTGCGGCCTGCATGACGGGTGCATGGAATCCGCTGTGCTCGAAGGCTTCCATCACCTGACGGAAGTGGCCCTGACCCGGAACCACGACAGCGGGCGCGTGCGGCACATCTGCCGGGTCCGCGCTGACACGCACCTCCATCCCGGCGCGTTCCAGGGCCTTGGCCGCGCTCCGGACGTTCCCGCCGCCGTAATCCAGCAGCAGCACCTCAGACCGGAGGTTCACAGGCTCCCCTTGGTGCTGGGCAGCTGATCCGAAGTCAGGGCCACCGCGTCACGCAGGGCCCGGGCCAGGGCCTTGACGATGGCCTCGATCACATGGTGCGCCTCGCGGCCTGAAAGCAACCGCACATGCAGCGTAACCCCACCGTGGTTGCACAGACCACGCAGGAATTCACGCAGGTGATAGTGCGTCATGCCGCCGGCATTGCCCCAGACCTCCAGGGCTTCGGGCTCAAAGGCAAGGTGGGCGCGTCCGGACAGGTCCACGACCACGTGAGCGAGCGTTTCGTCCATAGGCACGAAGGCGCTGCCGTACCGCTCGATGCCGCGCCGGTCTCCCAGCGCCTGGGAAAGGGCCTGCCCCAAGGTGATGCCGGCATCCTCGATCAGGTGATGCGGCTCGATATGCAGGTCGCCGCTGGCCCGGACACTCAGCCCCAGGCGGGAATGACGGGCCAGTGCGTCGAGCATGTGGTCCAGAAATCCATGACCGGTCACCGGAGCGTCAAACTCCGGCTGGTCGAGATTCAGGCGGATCTCAATATCGGTTTCTTTGGTGGTGCGCTGCACGGCGGCCAGACGGCTCATAACCGCATCCTATCGCCGTACAAACCGGCACTGGAGAGGTCGTACATGCCAACGTGGCCGTCTTGCATGAAAAGCCTGACATGTTTGTCACAGTAGCGATGGACTTACGCCGCAGGGGGAAGTGCGCCTCATACGATTCAAATCCTGACCACCCGGTCATCATCTTTTTCCTTCCAAAATATGGCAAATGTCTTGCAGATCGCATAAAATTGACATGTCTATACAAGACGAAAATCAGTATTTTCTCATGCGTGGTACAACCTCCCAGTCGGCAAAACACAGTTCAGCACGAGATTTCTGCATCCCACCTGGAGGTTCGGATGAAGGTACGTCTTGCACTTTGCACGTTTGGGCTCACCGCGATGCTCGCCGCTTGCGGTCAGCCACAGTCCTCCACCCCTGATCTCGCTTCTGCGCCCACCAGTCAGCGTAGTCAGCTTGATCTGGCTCCGCTGCTTGGCACCGGCAACCCTGAAGCCATTGCGGGACAGTACATCGTTGTGTTCAGCGACGGCGCCCAGGGCAGCGACCTCAGCGCCCAGGATGCGAACGGCCTGATCAGCAGCCTGAAACTCGACCCGCAGGGCGTCACGGTCCAGCACATCTACACCCAGGCCTTGAGCGGCTTCGCCGCCAAACTCAGCGTCCAGAACCTGGCGATACTCCGTGCAGACAAACGGGTCAAATACATCGAGCAGGACGGCATGATGCACGCCAGCGCCACCCAGAGCGGAGCCACGTGGGGCCTGGACCGTATCGACCAGCGCAGCCTCCCGCTGGACGGAAACTACGTGTACAACTCCACCGCCAGCGGCGTGAAGGCGTACATCATCGACACTGGCATCAACACTAGCCACAGTAACTTTGGTGGACGGGCAGTCTGGGGTACCAACACCACTGGCGACGGCAACAACACCGACTGCCAGGGACACGGTACCCATGTGGCGGGCACGGTAGGCGCAAACACCTGGGGCGTGGCCAAGGGCGTGCAGCTTATCGCCGTCAAGGTGCTGAACTGCAGCGGGTCCGGCACCAACTCAGGCGTGATTGCCGGGGTGAACTGGGCAGTCAGCAACAAAGGCACCGCCACAGCTGTAGCCAACATGAGCCTGGGGGGTGGCGCCAGCCAGGCCGTAGACGACGCCGTCAACAGTGCAGCCAGCAAGAACCTCGTCATGGTGGTCGCCGCCGGCAACGAGAACCAGAATGCCTGCAACGTCTCCCCCGCCCGTGCCGCCAACGCCATCACGGTGGGCAGCACCACCCGCACCGACGCCCGCAGTTCCTTCTCGAACTACGGCTCCTGCGTGGATATCTTTGCCCCTGGCAGCGATATCACCAGCACCTGGATCGGCTCCACGAGTGCGACCAACACCATCAGCGGCACCAGCATGGCTTCCCCCCACGCCGCCGGCGCTGCAGCCCTGCTGATCGCTGCCGGTAATACGACGACCAGCGCTGTAACCAGCGCCATGATCAACAACGCCACGACCAACAAGGTCACCAGTGCCGGCACCGGCAGCCCCAACCGCCTGCTGTACACCGGCAGTGGCACTGGGACTACCCCCGGCACCACCACGACCTACACCGGCAGCGTCAGCTCCGGCACCAGTTCCTTCAAGCCCTCGACCAGCGGGTTCAGCTATGGCGGCGGCACCCTCAAGGGCAACCTGAGTGGCCCCAGCGGCACCGACTTCGACCTGTATCTGCAGAAGTGGAACGGCAGCGCCTGGGCCGATGTGGCCTCCAGTACCGGCGGCACCAGCACCGAAGCAATCAGCTACGCGGCCAACAGCGGCACCTATCGCTGGGAAGTGTATGCCTACAGCGGCAGTGGCTCCTACACCCTGACCGAAACCAAATAATCCCCGTTTCCGCGCTGCCCGTATCACTTCTGGCAGCGGGGTTCAGCTGCCAAATTCATCCTTCTGGAGGTTCTGATGAAAAAGTTTGCTCTTCCGCTGATCGCTCTTGGTTCCCTGCTCTTCACTGCCTGCGGTTCAACTGGTCCTCAGGCGGATGTGCCCCAGCCAACCATCGCCGCGCTGCCCGAAGAAACCGTGACCACCACGGGCACCGAACTCGCCTTTGACAAGCTGAGCAGCCAGATCGTGTACGGCACCGTCACCAGCACCACCTACCGTCCGTACCAGGTCAGCGTCACCCCCTACAACTCCATGAGCGGGTGGTGCGGCGGCACCCTGATCAGCTCCAACTGGATTCTTACTGCCGCCCACTGCGTCCAGGGTTACAGCGCCAGCAGCATGCGGGTACGCGCCGGCATCAACAACCTGACCACCACCAGCGGTCAGCAGCGCACCCCCAGCCAGATCATCATTCATCCCTATTACAGCGACGCCAGCAAGGGCTATGACATCGCTCTGGTCAGGGTTGGCACGGCCTTTACGCTTGGCAGTACGGTACAGACCGCCGCGCTTCCCAACAACACAACCGAGTCCGTGCTGGATGTCAACGGCCGCAGCGCCACCGTCAGCGGCTGGGGCAAGACCGAAACCGGATCGTCGAGCCCCACGGCCCTGCGTGAAGTGACCATCCCGATCACGCCCACCGGCAGTGACTGCGGCACCCGGCCCAGCAACACCATCTGCGGCAAGTACGACGCAGGGAAGGACAGCTGCAATGGTGATAGCGGTGGGCCCCTGGCCTCACGCTACAACAGCAAGTTTTACGTGCTGGGCATTGTGAGCTATGGGCCGTCGGCCTGCCGTGGATACGGGGTTTATACGCGTGTCAACGGATACATCAACTGGATCTACCAGCAGACTGGAATCGGCGCACAGTAAGACACCAACCGGAACTCGTCCCCTGGTTCATGCCAGGGGTTTTTCACGTCGCAATGCGAGAAAACAAGCCCAGGTCTACCTTAGTCGTAAGAGGAATTACGCCTTGACCAGAATGTCATTCTGTTATAAACTAAATCCATGAAGCTGAGCGATGTACAGAAACGACTGCAAGCCCCGTTTCCCGCTCACGCGGTCGCGTGGAAACCCGGCGTGATTACCAAAGACCGCAGCCGCGCGCTGATGCTGGCCCATATCGACGCGCGCAATGTTCAGGACCGCCTCGACGCCGTCTGCCCCGATGCCTGGTCCTTCGAAGTGGAAGTTGTGCCCGGCACCCGTCTGCCCACCGTTAAGGGCCGCCTGACCGTTCTGGGCGTCAGCCGTGAAGACATCGGCGAAGCCCCCGAGGGCGACCTGGGCACCCTGAAAGCCGCCGCCAGCGACGCGCTGAAGCGCTGCGCCGTGCAGTTCGGCATCGGCCGTTACCTGTACGACCTGCCCAAGCAGTGGGTAGCCTGGAACGATGCCAAGCGCGAGCCGGTCAGCCCGCCGGAACTGCCCGAGTGGGCCCGCCCGGACCACGAGCGGAGCCCTGGCGGTGCACACCTTGTTCAGGCTATGGATCAGTTGCGTTACGAAATGCCCGAGGATCTGGAACTGCAGCGTGAAGTGTACAAGCACCTTAAAGCCGCGCTGGGCAGCCTGCACCCCGTCAGCGGGGGCAACCAGGGCCGCGCCGCATGACCCGGCCCACAGCCCGGCAGCTTCAGTTCGCCATGGCGACCGTGCTGCTGCTGATGCTGCTGGGCGGCGCCCTCGCACGGCTGCTGTGATCTGAAACCTTATCAAAAAGCCTGCCATTCCGGCGGGCTTTTTCCGGTTCATCACAGCCTGCAAAGCGAACAGCAGTGGCTTTACCCGGACCAACGCTTCAGCGTCCCAGGACATCCCCTGGACTAAGTTCCTCACGAAGCATCTGTGGGGTCAGCAGCATCAGCACCCTGTGAGCCTTGCCCGCCTTGTCGGAAACCGTGCCCTCACTGACGTACAGGCCCTTGAACATGCCGTTTCCAAGCCGGTACAGGTTCATTTTTTCGGAAGGTCTTTTCGGGCTGACCATGGTCTTGACGAAGGTCAGGCTCGAGGCTCCGACAAATTCACCGGCGCGTCCCCGAGGACCAATCAGCATCACAGCCCAGTGGGCCTGGCTCAGGCGCGGCATGTACAGCACGAACACGCCTTCAGCCGGAACCGAGGGCGGCTTGACCCACATCCGCATCACGATGTCACCCATGATCCGGGAGTCCACCACCGGCGGGGTGGTCGCCTGTCCCAGCACAAAGGACCAGAGGGTCCTGGAATAGTCCGCTGCGGCACTGGCGCTTCCACTCAGCATCAGGAGGCCGGCCAGGATCTGTGTACGCATACCCCAGCTTTTCAGAGATCGACCTTCGCCAGGGCCGCAGGTGCGCCTGCCTGCTGGGGGGAAGCGTACCCCCGGCCTGCACACCCAGCCTACCCTCCGCGTTTCTTGGTGAAACGGGTCGGCAGGTGGGTCCAGGGATCATCCGGCCAGGGATGCTTGGGATAACGGCCCCGCAGGTCCTTGCGCACCTCGAAATAGCTGCTGTTCCAGAAACTGCGCAGGTCCTGCGTGACCTGTACCGGCCGCCCTCCTGGAGACAGCAGGTGGAGCAGCACCGGCGTGCGCCCCGCGTTGACGGTGGGGGTCTGCTCCAGGCCAAACAGTTCCTGCAGTTTGACCGCCAGAATCGGGGGTTCTGCGCCGAGGCGGTACTCCAGCCGCACCCGGCTTCCGCTGGGCACGCTCAGATGCGTAGGCGCCAGGTCGTCAAGCTGCTGGGGCTTCGGCCACTCCAGCAACGCCTGGAAGGCCGGCAGAAGACTCAGCCGCGCCAGATCCTCGCGGGAGCGAGCGCCCCCCAACAAGGGTCCAAGCCAGTCATCCAGGGTGTCCAGCAGCGCCCGGTCTGAGACATCCGGCCAGTTGTCGTCTGGACGCCAATGGCGCAGCGACTCCACCCGGGCCCGCCACTGGGCCGCCTCGGGTGAGAAGGTCAGCAGATGCAGGCCTTCGGCCCGAATGGCGCCCGACAGGGCGTTTATACGCTGCGCCGCCGGAATCTGCCGGAGCGGCCGGGTCTCCAGCACGAGCGCTCCCACCCGGAGTTCCTGCTGGGCAACCAACGTCCCACTGCGCGTATCCCAGCGCACGGAGTCCTCCCAGGTGGCCTGGGCGCGCAGGAGTTGAAGGTC
Source organism: Deinococcus malanensis (assembly GCF_014647655.1). Lineage (NCBI taxonomy): Bacteria > Thermotogati > Deinococcota > Deinococci > Deinococcales > Deinococcaceae > Deinococcus > Deinococcus malanensis. The sequence continues at coordinate 440,073 of NZ_BMPP01000001.1, read as the reverse complement.
CAGAGGCGCCGCTAGAAACACCCGTCCCTCGGCCTGGGCGGCATCAAGATGCGCCACCGCCAGGGCTGAGGCGCCCGCCAGTGCGTCACCTTCCGGCAGGGCCGCTCCCTGTCCGCCTGCCAGCAGAAACCGTCCCCGGCTCAGCCCTGCCGTGATGGGACGGGCCAGCGCCTCCCGTTCCGGATAGGCCCGGGCCACCAGCGCCCCGACCGCAAAGGGGTCAGGCGCATCGTCGGCAGCACCGACGCCCAACAGCTGGCGCCACTGCCTGGAGAGCCGCTCCACGCGTTCAAGCACAGCCGGGTCTCCCCCACCTGCCCCGACGTCACGCCAGCGCCGCAGGGCGGCTACGCGGTCAGTCAGGTCTGTTCCACTTCCAGAAGGCAGGGGGTCACGCTCCTCAAGCAGGGCAGCCACATCGGCGGCGAGGGCTCCCTGGCCCTGTGCCGCGCCGCCGGTCAGCAGATGCGCGATGCGCGGATGGGTAGGAAAGTCGAGCAGCCGCGCACCTTCCGTCGTGGCCCGGCCCTGCTCATCCAGGGCGTCAAGACCACGCAGCAGGGCACGGGCAGTTTCGATGCGTGGCGGCGGGGGTGCGTCCAGCCATGCCAGGGCCCCAGGGTCCGGGGCTCCCCACTGGGCGAGTTCCAGGGTCAGAGGCGCAAGGTCCGCCTCGAGGATCTCGGCGGGCCGGGCGGCTCCCAGCAAGGGCTGGGTCCGCTCACTCCACAGCCGGTAGGCCACGCCGGGCGCCGTACGGCCGGCCCGCCCGGCCCGCTGGGTGGCGGCGTCCCGGGTGACCCGCCCCGTCACCATGCGGGTCAGTCCGGTGGCCGGGTCGAAGTGCTGGGTGCGGCTCAGGCCACCGTCCACCACCACACGGACTCCTTCAATAGTCAGGGAGGTCTCGGCGATGCTGGTCGAGAGCACGACCTTGCGCTGCCCGACCGGATCAGGCAGCAGGGCCCGGCGCTGTTCGCGCAGCGGCAGGTCACCGTAGAGCGGCAGCACCTGCGCGTCCACTCCTGCCAGCTTGCCCTGCGCCGCACGGATCTCACGCACCCCAGGCAGGAAGGCCAGCACATCTCCCTGGTCCCGGTCCAGCGCGTCGCGGACGGCGCGGGCCACCAGGTCCTCGACACGGCCGACCGGATCGGCCGACAGATAGCGCACCTCCACCGGATACGCGCGGCCCTGACTTTCGACCATGGGGGCGTCCAGACGGGCCGGCAGCTCCGGGTCCAGCGTGGCCGACATGACCAGCACCCGCAGATCGTCGCGCAAGGCTCCCTGAACCTCGCGCAGCAGGGCCAGCGCCAGATCAGCATTGAGGGAACGCTCGTGAAACTCGTCGAGAATCACCAGACCCACGCCCGACAGTTCCGGATCACGTTGCAGGCGCCGGGTCAGGATGCCCTCGGTGACGACTTCAATGCGGGTCCTGCCCGAGGTCCGCGACTCGAAGCGCACACGGTACCCGACCACGCCCCCGGGCTCTTCCCCCAGCCCTTCGGCCAGCCGGGCGGCCACGGCCCGGGCTGCTACTCGCCGGGGTTGCAGCATGATGATCTGCTGGCCGGCCAGCCAGGGTTCGCCCAGCAGCGAGAGCGGCAGGGACGTACTTTTGCCGGCTCCGGGAGGCGCCTGAAGGACCACCAGCCGGTGCAGGGTCAGCGCCCGGCGCAGCGCCGGAATGACCTCATGGATGGGCAGGGTGGCTGCAGTACTCACGCGCCCGATGGTAGTACGGATCGGCACCATGCAAAGCAACAGAAAAGCGCCCGCATCGGGTGCGGGCGCTTTTCTCAAGACAGGTTTTACTTGGAAGCGTTGACGGTCAGGACCGGGGAGGTCCAGGTTTCCTGGTGGTCAGAGTTGCCTTCCTGACCCAGGGCCTTGAGCACGGTGACCCGGATCACGTACTGGCCGTTGGGCACGGCCTTGCGCTTGTTCTGGGCATTGTCGCTCACGCCGCGGCTCCAGCTGACCATGCCGTCCCAGCCGAAGGCGAAGAAGCCGGTGGCCGTCGAGTTCCGGGGCAGGTACTCGTCGGTGCTGGCGTTGAAGAACTGCGTGTTCACCGGCTGCATGGTGCTGGCTTCCAGCACGTCCAGCTTGATCGAGCGCGCGAAGTGGTCCAGGTGCATGCGGAAGTACGGGAAGTCTCCGTCGCGCATGGTGAAGGTGTGGTTGGTGGTCGGAGCGTAGGCATTCTTGGTGGCATCGAAGCGGGCCAGCTGAGGCGCACTGGTCAGCACCTTCAGGTCCTGGTAATCGCCCTGGAAGCCCGCGTAGGGCACACGCAGCGGAGTACCGGCACCCTGGGGCGTGAATACGATGTAACCGCCGTAAATGCTCAGATTTGGTGCCGTGGGGTTGACCGTGACCGTTACCTGAGCGCTGCCACCGGCGGGTACCGTCAGCGTGCCGGCGCTGAAGGTGGCCGTCGCACCGGGGCCGGAGCTCTTCACGGTGTAGTTGCCTTCGGTGGTCCGGGCTCCCGTGTGGCTCAGCGTGTACGTGACCGGCGTGGTGCCGCGGTTGGTCACGGTCAGCGTCTGAGGTGCCACACCAGACTCGCTCTCGCCCAGCGACAGCTTGCCAGGGGTCACGGTGGCCGTGGTGTTAATCGCGTTCACGACGTTCACCATGCCTGCGCCTTGACGGTGGACAACGTCAAGCTGACCCGAGTTGTTGCTCCAGGGCCTGGGCGTCGCGGTGTTCTGGAGCAGGCCGCGCATATCTTCAGCGCGCATGGTCTGGCCTGCTTCTCGCTTGGCCTGCAGCACCAGCGCCGCCACACCAGCCACATGCGGCGAAGCCATGCTGGTACCACTGAGGGTCGCGTAACCGCTGGGCGCCAGGTTCAGGGGGTAGGCAGCGCGGATCAGTCCGCCGGGGGCTCCTAGGTCGGGCTTGAGGCTCAGGTCGGCGGCCAGACCGTAGGAACTGGAGGTATCGAGCAGGTTACCGGTGGGGTTCAGGTAGCTGCCGGCGCCTGCCGTCCAGGTCATGGAAGCGCTCGGGGTGCCAGCGATGAAGGCGTCAATCGTCTTACCAAGAGCGTCGGAGACACCCACGACCGGGATGGTCACGGCCGGAGTCCCGGCGACACTGGCCGCCAGCGGGCCTACAGCGTTGTTGTACAGGATGACGGCCGAAGCGCCAGCGTTCTGGGCGTTGATCGCCTTGGTATGGAACGCACAGGTTCCGCGGCGGATCAGCACAGCCTTGCCGGTCAGCGAGTTGGCAGGCAGAGCCGCGCAGGCGTCGGCAGCCGAGGTCGTGGTGCCGGTTTTCGCCAGGGGCAGGCTGCCGCTGGTGGGTGGGGTCGGCGAGGGCGAAGCGACTTGATAGCCCACCTTGGTGCCGTCGCTCAGCACAAATTCGTTGAGGTATACGTGGCTGTTCATGAAGTTCGCCACGCCGATGACCTTCTCACCCACGCCAGGGGCACCCGCAGCCCACACGCCGCCCGATCCGCTGTTGCCGATGGAGGCCGCCACGACCATGCCCGCGTCCACCAGGTTGCTGCTGGCCACGGCCGTGGGGTATTCGGGCCAGGAGTTGAAGGCTGAACCGATGCTCATGTTCAGCACGTCCATGCCGTCGGCCAGGGCGCGTTCCATGGCCTGAACCATGATGTCGGCCTGGGTGCTGCCGGCGCAGCCAAACACGCGGTACACGCCCAGCGACGCTTCCGGGGCCACGCCCTTGACCGGTCCCCCGGCGGCCGCGATGCCGGCCACGTGCGTTCCGTGACCGCCGCAGTCGTCCACGTTGTCCTTGCCGGGAACAGGGGTGTTGCCACCGGTAAAGGCGTCGCCCACCAGGTCGTACTGGGCCACGACGCGGCCTTTGAACGCCGGGTGGTCAAGGTCGATACCGGTGTCCATGATGGCAATCTTGACGCCCTTACCGGTCAGGCCCATTTCGTTCTGGGCGGTGTCAACGCCGGTTTGGCTGACGGCAGTAGCCATCTCTGGTTCTTCACCAGGGGTCAGTTCAGGCAGCGCGACGTCCATCACTGGGTAGACTGCTTTTACGCCGTCGAGGTCCTTGATCTTGCCGAGGTCGACAGGATCAATCCGGATAGAAATGCCGTTCCACAGCCGCTCAAACTCCAGGCGTTGCTGGAACTTGATGCCTGCAGCGTTGGCCTGTTGACGGAAGATCTGACGCTCCTGCGCAATGGCGGCGCGGTCTCCTCCCTTGGTCGTGGGCTTGCTGCGGAACTCCACGAACCAGTTCTGCGCCGTTTCGTTATCAACCTGAGTGGTCGGCACCGAAAGCCCCTGAATCAGAGGCGTGGGAGCAGCGGCAACGGGCACAGTCACCTGGGGCGTAGATGGAGTACCACAGGCAGCGAGCGTCAGGGAAAGGAGGATCATGGCGGCACTACGCTGGTAAGCTTGAGTCTTCATCAACTACCCTCCGGCAGAAAACCACGCCTCTTCAGTCGCCATTCTGGCGCCGAGTCACAGGCTTCCGCATTGCTTTGTTCGTTGGTGAACTATAGGTACCCGGTTAAGAGCTCAATGTGACCAATGTCGTGGAGTTCCCTCCCACCTTCAGGTCACGTTGCTTTTCGGTTACTCATGTCCTCTTATGCTGGACAAAGTTCAGATAGCTCAATTTATCAGCTGTAAGACGCCGGGCGGACCGGCAGGTGAACCAAGAACAGATTCACTGGGGCGTCATTCTGATCAGCGTATCCGAGCTGCCACCTGATCGAATTCTCAGCCTTTCCGTTTCCCTCAAGTCATTTCGAGGCTCCCACTACAGGCACTGGGATACCGCATGTCGGGTCGCACATCTAAAACCCCCGCACCGCTCCTTTTTGGGCTTTGCCGCTTCTAATCAGTCCAAAGCCAGTACGTCACGCAGGTCACCCAGCACCGTGTCCGGGGTTTCCTCGCCAAGCGCGTGTCCGGTGGGCAGCCAGGCCGCCCGCAGCCCAATCTGCTGTGGGCCCCAGATGTCGTTGCGTGGGGAGTCGCCCACAAACCAGGTGCTCTGGACCTCTGCACCCAGCCGCTCCAGGGCAAGCCGGTAAATGGCCGGGTCGGGCTTGGACAGGCCTACCACCTTGCTGATGACCACATCGTCCGCCAGTCCTTCCAGCTGACACCCCTGCAGGCATCGCGACTGCGCTTCCTGCCACCCGTTGGTCACGATGCCCACACGGATCCCACGATCTCGAAGCTCATTCAGGACCTCGTGCGTATGGGGCATCACCCTGGCGTGGTTCAGGTGGCGCCAGTACGTATCGAGCAATGTGTCCACCGCATGAGGCAGCCCAAGTTCCTCGACCAGCCGGGTCATAACCTCGCGCTTGCCGCGATAGCCGTAGTCGTCGAGTTCCAGAAAGCGGGCAGTGTACGCTTCCGGCAGAGCAAATTCCTGGCGGTGCACCTCCAGCCAGTCCCGGATGGTGGCGTTGCGGTCGTGCAGCGTTCCGTCCAGGTCAAAAAGGACTGCCTTCAAGGTTCGCCTACCCCCACCTGCTCATCCGGGCTCTTGTGAAAGGCGGCGCCACGGGCCCGGACGTTTTCGTGGATCAGGGTGGTGTTGAGGCTTATGGCTGCGATCATGCCGCTGCTGGCCGCGCTCATGACGTACTGGGGCGCCCCGGTCATGTCTCCCGCCGCCCAGATGCCCCGCACGCTGGTCATGCCGTTCTCGTTGACCACGACGCGGCTTTTCTCGTTGAGTTCACAGCCGAGCTGAGCCGGCAGGGTGCTGTTCTGCGCCTGGGTGGGATTCAGGAAGATGGCGTCCAGGGGCAGCTTCTCGCCGTCACTGAAGTGTGCGGTGATGTTCTGCTTGCCCGTCAGGCGGCGCACCGGCGTGGTGATGACCGGTATGTCCACCCGCTTCAGGTCGAGGCGCTGTTCGGGTGTCAGCTCATCGGGGCCATTGGTCAGCAGTATGACGCGGTCGGACCAGGCCCGCACACTCAGGGCCAGGTGATGGCCTTCCTGGTGACTGCCCAGCACCGCAAGATGGGCCTCCCGGTTGGGCCAGCCGTCGCAGTAGGGACAGTGGTGGACCGTTTCGCCCCAGCGCTCGCGCAGACCAGGAATGCGCGGCAGCACGTCGCGGACCCCGGTGGCAAACATCAGCCTCCCGGCCGTGACCCAGGTCTGCCCATGGCGCACCGAGAAGCCGTCGTCCAGAATGCGGACTTCCCGGGCCGGAGTGGACAGCACGGTCACGTCATAGGGCGCCAGATCCGCCAGACCAGCTTCCTTCAGGGCGCCGGGAGGAGTGCAGTCGCGCGTGAACACACCGTGGGCATTCTGGGCCAGAGAATTGCGGGCCGGACCACCGTCGAGCAGCAGCACCCGCCGGCGCGCCCCGCCCAGCACGACAGCAGCGTTCAGACCTGCAGGGCCAGCGCCGATCACCACCGCGTCGTAGTCGTGCCCGGAGTCAGTAAACCTCATGGGCGCGGCCCCGGTCGGACCGTCAGATCCGTCAGTGACGCGTCGCGCGAGGCGTTCAGGGCAAAGGCGATGGTGGCGGCCACGGTTTCAGGCTGAATAAACGTCTCGGGCTGGTAGTCGCCTCCTTCCTGGGTGCGGACCCTGCGCTGCATTTCCGTGGCGGTGCGGCCCGGGTAGACGCTGGTGACCCGGACCCCGTGCGGGGCTTCCTCGTCTCGCAGGGCGTCGGCCAGGGCGCGCAGGGCATGCTTGCTGGCCGCGTAACTGCCCCAGCCAGCGTTGGCGCGCAGTCCGGCGCCGCTGTTGACGAACACCACCGTTCCCTGGGCGGCGCGCAGCCCAGGCAGCAGCAGCCGGGTCAGTTCGGCCGGCGCAACGGTGTTGACCGTCAGGGTGTGGGTCCACAGGTCGTAGGCCTGTGCGGCGACCGGTCCCAGGTCCACCACTCCGGCGTTGTGCACGACGTTGGTTACACGTCCCAGCCCGGCGACGGCCGACTCGAAGGTATCGGGCCGGGTCAGGTCCAGAAGCAGGGGCACAGCGCCCAGTTCGCCGCACAAGGCCTCCAGTGGTCCCGCCGTGCGGCCGCTGAGAATCAGGTCGTGATCTGGGGACAGTTGCTGAGCCAGGGCGCGCCCAATGCCGCCTGCCGCGCCAGTGATCAGGGTGACAGGACGCAGGGTCCCGGGATGCGCGGATGTCATGCGCCGAGGCTAACGCCTCGGTGAGGTCTGAAAGAACCTCTGGCGCAACGAAACCGCCTGCATATTTTCTTCATCCGTCCAGCCGGTTCTGACCCGGGCGGCCAAACGCTCGTTCTCCCGGTCGTTGGTGCGCCGAAACACAGTAATCACTTGGCCCCAGACCACTTCCGTCAGTGTGGTCCACTCCAGCAGTTGCAAGTTTGGCAGGGGCCCGTCCCCATCATCGTGCCAGACAACTCAGCGTGATTGACGGGACCAGACCCGGTCAGATCCAGCCCGTCTGTGTGACGGGTGGCCAGAGGGCCGTCAGCCTGCCCTGGAGATACCGGCGCAGCCCGCACCCACGGATTGCTTGTGCGTGTGCCAAACCCTCAGCGCTGGGCCTGCGCCGCATAGAACGCTGAAACCCCGCTGGCAATGGCCTGCGCGAAGCGTTCCTGTGCTCCTGGATGGTGCAGGGCGCGCAGGTTTCCCGCGTCCGTCAGGTAGGCAAGCTCGACCAGCAGACTGATCTGGGTGCTGGGCCGGGACAACGCCAGATTGGCCCCCGGCTTGAGGCCGGCTCCAGAACCAAGTTCCGGTAGGCCGGCGCGCAGGGCCGCCAGAATCGACGCCGCCACGGGCTGGGCCTGGGGATGGGTGAAATAGACCTCCGGACCGCGCACGCCGCGTGGGTCCCGGCCATCCGGCAGGGCGTTGGCGTGGACTGAGACGAGCAGGTCACTCCGGCTCGCTTCCGCGCTGAGGCCCCGGTCGTACAGGCTGACGGTGACATCGGTGGACCGGGTGAGGTGGACCGTGGCCCCCTGAGCCCGCAGCAGCTCTGCCGCGCGCAGCGTGATGGGCAGCACAAGGCCTTTTTCCGGGATGCGCAGGCTTCCCGCGCCTCCTCCCTGGCTGCCTCCGTGTCCGGGGTCCAGGGTAATGGTCCGGCCTTCGAGGGGCCGGGCCGGATTCAGGGCGGGAGGACGCCGCACCGTCAGCAGCAGGTCGTCGCCGTCATAGCCAGCATGAAAGCCCCAGATCTGCGGAGCGTTCAGGTTCAGCGTCACGCGGGTCACGCCCAGGCCCAGGGTCCGCACCTCCACGCTGGCCAGCAAGGGGTCACGCTCCAGAGGAACCGCCAAGGGCGTGCCCAACGGCCCATACAGCGTCAGCACCAGCCGCTGGGCACTTTCCTGAATCAGCGTGAACGGCAGCCGGGCGCCGCCCAACGGCAGATACAGGGAGAGGTCCGGATTGCTCGCCGGAGCGGGCAAGGCAGAAGCTGGCTGTGCCGGGGTCGCCTGGGTACCTGGAGCCAAGGGAATCACTGGCGCCGCATCAGTACCCGGCGCCGTCAGGGGGCGGAGTCGGATCGGTCCACCCGCGGCCACTGGCAGGGCTCCCGGGGTGACCTGGACCTGAGTCTGGGTAACCAGGGCAGGCACACCGGGCGCCAGGCGCACGCGGAAGTCCCGCCCCTGACGGCCCACCAGGGCAAAGGCCATCTCGTCACGCGGGTACAGGAGGGGGGCGCCCGAGAGGTCAGTCAGCAGCGTCGTGGCCTCGTTCAGGGCCAGCCCCCGGACGCTTCCAGGGTTCTGAATGCCCAGTTGTGCCTGGCCCATGGCGCCGCTGACACGTCCGGTGGCGGTGGCCGTCACCGTGCGGCCATCACGGCCGGTCAGACTGACCGTAACCGGCGCATTGTTCAGTGCCTGGACAGGGAGCATGGTCGTGCCCGAGTACGTTCCGGCGGTCGCCTCACGCATGGGAACGGCCGCCCCCCCGTTGATCCTGAAGCTGGCCCGCCCGCCCGGCGAGCCGACGAACCCTACCTTCACGGTCCGCTCGGCCGGCGAGTCGCCCGCGAGGTCCCAGAATTCCAGGGCCTCACGCGGCGTCAGGGTCTCCCGGTCAATTGCGGTGGGGGACGCTGGCAGGAGGCGCGGCACCGTGCGAATCACCCGGAGGGTCCGCGTGGCGCTTTTGCCTCCCTTGCGGGTCACCATCCGCAGATCGTTGGTCCCCACCTTGAGCGGCCACCAGGCCATGAACAGTCCGTCCGGCCCCACAGGAACAGCCTGCCCACTGACCGTCAGGGTGGCTCCCGGGGTCACACTTCCCTGCAGAATGACGTGGCTGTGGGCGACACGGTGACCAGATTCGGGATAGGACACAAAAATTTCGCTGGCGGTCTGCGCGAGGGCCGGGGACGCGGGCATGGTGCCCAGCGCACCCAGCAGGCTCAGCAGGGCCAGGTGGCGATAACAGCGCATAGCCGGGTTTAGCACGCCAGAATGAGGCCCGCACCCCCACATCAGGGGCGGCCCGCTATGCTGAAGCCACCAACATGGACAATACGCTGGTGACGGCCTACAGCAACGCCCTGCCTGTCTACGAGCAGCAGCGGGAAGCGGTGGTGGCCCTGCTGGGAGACGTCCTGGGGCGCGCAGGGCTGAAAATTCATCACCTCACCGCCCGGGTCAAACGGCCGGCCAGCCTGGCGGACAAGCTGCGGCGCAAACCCGGCCGTTACCGGGTCCTAGAAGACCTGACCGATCTGGTGGGCGTGCGGGTCATCACCTACTTCGAGTCCGACGTGGCGGTGGTTTCACGCCTGCTCGAAGACCATTTCGAGGTGGACTGGGCCAATTCGGTCGACAAGGGCAAGGTGCATGATCCGGACCGCTTCGGCTACATGGGCGTACATTACGTGCTGCGTGTTCCACCGGGCCCAGGGGCGGTGCTGCCGGGCCTGCGCTTCGAGGTGCAGATCCGCAGCATCCTGCAGCATGCCTGGGCCGAAATCGAGCATGACCTGGGCTACAAGAACCGGGAAGCCGTGCCGCGCGAGGTCCGCCGACGCTTTAACCGCCTGTCCGGACTCCTGGAAATGGCCGACGAGGAGTTTATGGCGCTGCACCGACTGTCACGCGACTATGCCGCCGACCTCCCGCAGCGGGTGCTGCAGGCCCCAGACAGCGTGTATATCGATGCCCAGAGCATGAAGCATCTGCTGAGCGTCGCACCGGTGCGAGACCTGGATACGGCTGTCTCCGATGCCCTGAAGGTTCGGCTGCTTGTCGGCTGGCCGGACCCCGACCGCCCGCAGCGACTGGCCCGGCTGCTGCATTACGTGGGGGTGCACTCGGTGGGATTGCTGCAAAAGGAACTGCGGCGCCACGAAGGTGACATCGTGCGCTTCGCAGAGCTGCTGCTGCCGCGGCTCCGGGAGTCCTGGCTGCCCGCCGGCGGGGCCCGGCCGGGTGTCAGTGTCGTGCACTACGCGCTGCTTAAGGTGTGCGCCGCCCCAGGCCTCAATGCGACCGACGTCGCCGCTCTGATTGATATAGGAACCCCGGGCTACGCGGAGCGGTTTGTTCAGGCCGTCAGCGAGGCCTATGGCGAGCTGCGCCAGACCGTCTCCTGACTTCTCTGAGGGACCCGTCAGGGCATCAGCTGCCTTCCCCGCAGGATGAGTACAAGCCGGGGGTGCCCCCATCACCAGCTGACGGCAGGCTGACAGTTCCCTATCACCCTGAAACCACGCACCAACACCGTCCACGACCTCTTTTTTCGTTTCGGAGGATCAGATGACACCGTCCCGCACCTACCCGGATGTTCAGGCCACCGTCAGTCCCCTGGCCCCGCCCTGCCCGGCACTGTCCTATGCCTTTCCAGAGGTACTGGCCGCCCGCCTGGGCCGGGACTACGGCTGGTCACAACCCTTTACCAGTGGCGCGCTGGAAGAGTACCGCCGGTTCCTGCATCTGGCGGTGACTTCCCAGACGCCCGTTACGCCGTCGCAGGTCGTGGACAAGGTCTGGCACCTGCACCTGACCTTTACGCGCGACTACTGGGAGCGCCTGACGCCGGCCCTGGGCAGACCGGTGCATCACGATCCCGGGGGCGCTGATGCAGACGATGATGCCCACTTCGCCGCACAGTACATCGGCACGCTGGACGCCTACCGGGCAACCTTCGGTCCGCCGCCCGCTCTGTACTGGCCGGACCCGCGGCTGCGCAACCAACCTGTATTTATCCAAGCTACACCGCCATCAGAACCAGCTCTGGCAGCGCGCTCTCAGTGGCAGAGCGGCAACGTCCTTGGCTCAACGCTCGTCGTGATCGGGGTAGCAGCGCTGCTCCTCCACTGGACGCCGCTGGCGCTACTGATGGGCACACTCCTGCTCCTGCTGGTGGTGCGCAGCCTGACCCGCCGCGACCGTCGCGGGTATGGACGGTACCAGGGCCACACCAGTCTGTCTTTTGCCGGCCATGGTGACTCCTCGTGCGGACCTTTCGATTCAGGCAGTTGCGGCGACTCAGGCAGCAGTTCCTGTGGTGGAGGCGGCTGCAGCAGCTGACGGGCAAGGGCGGAAAAGGGCGCCTCCAGACGGAAGCGCAACTTTCTGGACAGGTGAACCATGACTGGAGTTGGCTGGACAGTATCTTCCCGCCAACTCCAGTCAATTTGCAACGCCCAGGCCCCATCTCGAACGAAGCGCGGTGGCTGAGGCAGTTTACAGAGTCACGTCCTGCGGCTTGGCGTGCCGTCCCGGAGGGAATTTGGTTCCTCTGTCATCCGCCCGGCTTTTGTGCAGAGCCTCAGCCAGTGCCAGCAGCGCCTGATTGAGCTGTTCCTGGCGTTGACCAGACGCCGCGATACTGACCAGAAGAGGCGCAATGGTTGCCCTGAGCGCTTCCGGAAGAACGTTCTGAAATTGTGCATCCGGCTTCGGCTGCGCGGTGCCCAGAGCCTCCAGGCTGGAGGCAATGTCCGCCAGCATCGGACCCAGACCAGCCTTGAGGGCTTCGGAGAACTGCTCGGAGCTACCCCCAGGAACGGGCGTCTCGCGCACGGCCCCCAGTGATTGCAGGCCGCTGGCGATATCGGCCAGCTGGGCCACCACCCGGCCGCCCACATCCGCATCACCTGCGCCCATCGCCTTGTTACGGCGGAAATCTGTTTTGATCTGCTGCCACCGCGCGGCCTGCTCGGGCGTAAGATTGCCCCGCAGTTCCGCGAGCTTCAGCAGGTTTTCCTCTGCTCCGCTGGTCAGCAGCTGCGCCTCTCCCAGATAGTGATCGGAGATCACCTGCTGAAGCTCGGCGTCGTTCATCACGGGGGAGACCTTTTCGGCCAGCTTGTTCATGTTGCGGTAGCTGCCCTGCAGCTTGAAGGGGGGCTCGGTACGGTACTCGTTGGCCTGAGCGGCGCTGGCGATGTATTGCCCGTTGACCCGGTACAGCACATCCCGCACCTGAATGAGCCTCTTCAGCGTGGCCACGATCTCGCCGACCTCGGCCACGCTGTAGGCGTGCTTCAGCGCGTTGGTGGACACCTCCTTGCCCTGGGCCCTGTCCACCAGCAGGTATAGGTCGGCCAGATCACGGGTGGCCAGCGGGGCCAGCACTGGATTGGCCGTGAGGCTGTTCTCGATATAACTCAGCAGAAAAGCCTCTTTCATGCCGCCCAGCACGTCACCGAGGTTATAAATGTCGGCCCGGTTGGCCAGCATGTCAGGAATCTTGAACACCTCGCCTGACTCGGTGTACGGGTTGCCGGCCATGATCACAGCAAACTTGCGACCACGCAGATCGTAGGTTCTGGTGCGCCCCTTCCACACCCCTTCAATGCGGCGGGTGCCGTCGGTCAGCGAGATGAACTTCTGCAGAAACTCCGGGTGCGTGTGCTGGATATCATCCACGTACAGCATCACGTTGTTGCCCATTTCCAGCGCCAGGTTCAGCTTTTCCAGCTCCTGGCGCGAGTTGGCGTCGGGGGTCTGCGCGGGGTCCAGTGACCGGACCTCATGGCCCAGCGAGGGGCCGTTGATTTTCATGAACACCAGTCCGAGCCGGCTGGCGACGTATTCCATCAGGGTGGTCTTGCCGTAGCCCGGCGGAGAAATCAGCATCAGCAGGCCCATCAGGTCACTGCGCTTGTGCTCTCCCACGGTGCCCATCTGCTTGGCGAAGTTGTCCCCGATGACCGGCAGGTAGATGTCGTTGATCAGCTGGTTGCGCACAAACGAGGTCAGCGGACTGGCCTGATATTCGGACAGTCGCAGCACCTGTCGCTCGGCGGTGATGACCTCCTGACGCGCGGCCTGATAGCGGTGAAACGCGGGGACGAAGTGATCACGGTGCGCACGCAGGCGGGCCAGCGTATCGTCAATGGCCAGGGTCAGACTGCCCCCCTGAACCCGTGGATGCTCACCGAGCAGACCATCGACCCGGACCATCAGCGTGACGTCGCGGACCTCGTGGCGCACCATGCTCCCGAACAGGCTGAGCGCTGCGGCCTCCGGCACATAGCGGGCGCGGTCCGCGAATTCAGGCACGCCGGTTAGAGCATTCAGCCAGTGCAAGGTCAGCTCCCAGCGCCCGGCAGGCTGCCCTTCCAGTCGTTGCAGCGCCTGTCGGAACCCATCTGTCATGGAGGCCGCCGCCAGCCGCGCTTCCAGCCCGGCGAGCAGTTCGGCGGCGTAGCGCGTAAAGCCCAGTGTGACCTCACCGGACCGAAGTTCCTCGGCCAGATAGGCAGCGGCCTGTTCGCACTGCTCGGGCGTAATCTCAACGGAAATGCCCTGCAGGGAGCCGCCAATATCGGCCGCCAGGGACTGTACCGCGTCCTGCAGAGCGCCCGTGGTGCCGAACAGCTGCCGCATGGCGTGGGCACTGCCAAAGCGGCTGGTCCAGTCCGCCTGCCGCTCAGGCTGGCTGGCCCAGGCCATGACGGCCAGTGCGCGGGCCAGCGGCGGAAACGCCAGAGGCCCCGCCGACTGAGCCAGGGGCAACAGCTTTTGCAGGATCAGGGCGGTGTCGTGGTCATGAATGCCTTTTTCGTAGCCCTCGCGGTAGCGCGGCGCCGCGAACTCGCGGACCCGGCGGGCCAGTTCCTCTGGTTGCGCCACAAGCCCTCTGAGCGTCGGCAGGTCCAGGCCGTCACGCCCCTCCTCGGCCGCCTGAAGGATCTGCCCGGCCAGATATTCACTGCGGTAGACCAGGGGCGACTCGGAGTCCAGCGTGACCTGCCAGAAGTCGCGCAATTCATTCAGGGCAGGATCGGTCAGCGGCTGCATGTAATCCGTGCCGGTCAGGTGCACGGCCAGCTCGTCCCCACGTGGAAGCAGGGTCAGGTCCAGCGGCTGGGTATTGACACTGAAGCGGTGGCGCGGCCCCAGGCGAATCACAGACCCACCGTCCTCGAACAGTTCGTGTCGGTCCCGCAGGGCGCGCACGGCCTGATCCCGGACAGCCTTGAGCCGCGCTTCCACGTCGTCGGCCTTGACGGCGTCCTTGAGTTCGCGCAGGCGCGCGGCAAGCTCCCGCAGCTTCAGGATCAACGGGTCGCCCGCAAAGAAGGCGTTGAGCTCATCCGGCGACTTCAGGCGCTCGGTGCGCCGGGGCAGCCCAGCCAGAATGCGGGTGGCCGCGTCCTGTACAGCCTGGGCCTTGCGCTGGCGCTCGTCGAGCAGCGCCTGCTTGTGGGCCTCAAATACCTCCAGCATCTCTTCGCGCTTGGCCAGGATGTCGTTCAGGAACTGTTCGTGCTCCCCAAACTGCCCTTCAAGTTCCTCCAGGCCCACCATCAGACGTGCCAGCTGCTCGTCAGCGCGTTCCGGCGTAGTCGACAGACCCAGCGCACCGGTGATCGACTGCCCATACAGACTGAACTGCGCGGCGAACTGCGCGACCACCTCGCTGGAGCCCAGGGTCTTGCGGCGCTGCTCGGCACGGGCGCGGATCTGGTTGAGCCGGGCGTAGATGCCCGAAATCGCCCCGACCACCCGGGTACGCTGCGGGGCGTCGTCCACCTTCAGGCTGGCCATCAGTTCAGAGAGCATGTCCAGCTCTCCAGCCACCTTCTGCATGGCCTGCAACTGTTCAGCCAGCGCGCGGGCTGTCCCAGCCTGACCGGTGTGTGTTTCCAGGGTGTGCAACTGCTCAGCAAAGGGCGCCAGGGCCTGATCACCGGCCAGAAATGCCCCGGTGGCCGCGCCGATCCGGCCGTGCGCTTCCTCCAGGCTGGCGGTCATCGTGTCGACAGCAGCCGTGTCGATGTACCGGTAGTCACGGATGGTCAACAGGTGACCGCGCAGGGCTGCAATGGCCCCCAAAGCGTCCACGAACTCCTGAATGCGGCTCCAGGTCTCCAGTTGCAGGCTCCCCATCAGCCTGCGGTGCCGGGCACTGGCTTCCTGCATGGCCAGATCGGACTGCGCGCGAATGCTCTGGACCTTCTCAAATTCGTCCAGCACCGATTCGCCGGTGGCAGCAACCTCGTGTAGCAGGGAGTTCAGGCCGCCGCAGTTGGCGTCATCGAACCAGTGGTAGCTATCGAAGAGGCGCCGGGTGTGGTGGGTCAGCAGTTCGTACCGCTGCGCCGAGACGTCAGGGGTACCGATTTCACGCGCCAAGTCGTACAGATCCGAGATGCCCCGCACGAGCTCCGCGTTGCCCAGGCGCCCCAGAAAGGTGTTGCCCGGTGGCCGGGTGGCCGCATATTCGTCGCTGGTAAACGGCGTGTGCCACACCTGCATCTGATGAACGCGGGTCGGGTCGTGCGTTTCGGAGTGAAACAGCACCATCCGGCCGTCGGGCAGGCGCGCGTAGCCGTGAGCAAACACCGGCGTCTGGAGCTGGCGCTGAATCATGTTGTATACGAACAGGGCGGCCAGACCATGCTCGCGCTCGTAGAAGACATACAGCACGTCCTCTCCGTTGGGAGACCGGAGCGCGCGCTTGAACTGCATGCCCTGCATGGCGGCGTCAAAGGCCTTGTGGTCTCCGTTTTGCAGGTAATATCCACCTGGAAAGATGATTCCGTGGTCTTCCGGCAGCTGCACACAGGCCTGCAGGATGGCGTCGTTGCGAACCACCTTGCGGGTGATGGTGTTGTAGACCAGCCCCCGCGCCTGACGCTCGCGGTAGGGCAGCACCCTCAACAGAATCAGCGCGCCAACCCGAGCAAACTCGAAGCTGGCGTCGTCGATGGACTGGGTGCTGTCCTCTACAGGTTCGCTGTAGATACCCTGACCCGTCTCGGTATTGTTCTCCACCTTGATGGTCAGGTCGCCCCCACTGGTCTCCACGAACAGGGTGTCCAGGATATTCAGGTGAGGATGGCGGCCACTGACCTCCAGTTCGCGCCCGGCGCGGGTCCACTCGAAATCGAACGGTGCGGGAAGGGCGATGTCACGCTCTCCCCTGGCGTCGATATAGGACAGCTCTCCGGTGCTGGCGACGGCCCAGCGGAACACCCGCATGTCGCTGCTGCGCTCACCGATCTGGAAGGCCGCCAGCAGCCTGTCGTCGCGCACCACGAGCTGAAGCAGGCGGGCGTGTTTGTAGTACGCGTACAGTTCCTCAAAGTCGCGCACGAACGCCGGCTCACCGAGGAAACTGTCCGGCAAGGCCACCGGCTCTACGTCATAGCTGCCTTGCACCTCTACCAGCCGGTACAGCCCGAACACATCCTCCACGCGGGTCTGGGTCTTGAGCCCCAGGAAGACGTTGAACCCGAACAGCAGCAGGTCACTCCCCACCTGCACGATGTCGCGGCCCACGCAGTTGTTCTCGGTGCGGATCCGGAAACGCCCGGCCAGTGCCATCCTGCTGTCGCCGAACTCCGTAAGGCGGCGGGTATTGAGGTCGTCGGCCACCGCTTGCACCCGGCCACCCAGTGCGGTGAGGCGCTTGCGCAGGACCTCGTAGGCACTGCCCTGGGCGACGGCCTGGTCGATGTGGGATTCGGCAGCTTCGGGCGTGGAGGTGGGGTCAGTCATCGTGTGTTCCCTGATGCGCAGGACCAGCAGGCAGTACCACTCTGGCCAGGTTGCGCGAGCTGAGCGGCATATCGGCGGACATGGTGGGGCTGCAGTCGCAGAACGACCAGCGCCCTGCCAAAGACCCTGAACCGCCAGTCAAGAAGTCACCTGACTCACGGAGCAGCGTTACACTCATCCGCCATGCCAGGCCGGATCAGCGTCCACCTTGGGTTCGTGCGCGGCGTGTCTTGCAGCGGAATGCTGGGCTGAGGGGGGCGTAGCGTTGACGCCAAGGAAGCGCTGCATCAGGTTCTGTACCAGCGGGCTCTTGGCCGTAAAGCCTTCGACAGACTTGCCTAGAGAGACCGCGCGGCTCAGCGCCTCAAACATGCCGCCCTCGCCCCCGACCAGATCGATCCGGGCATTGCGCAGCGCGCTGGAAATGACTTCCGCATTTTCCTTCGAGACCATCTTCTCGGCCTCGATGGTCGCCAGTGACTGCTCCAGGCTGGTTTCCAGCGCCATGCGGAATTCCTCGTGGTTGCGCGCTTCCTGGCTCATCTGGTCCATGGCTCCGAACTTGGCGCTCAGTCCTTCGGCTTCCGCCGTCATCTTCTTCCCGACAGCCGAGGCCTCGGCGCTGCCGATGGCTTCGGTGACACTGGCGCGCGCCTGACCCATCCGGGCCTCGCCCTCGGCTTCGGCCGCCAGACGCTCGGCCAGCACCCGGGCGTCCGCGTGGCCCTGCTTGTAGCTGGCCTCAGCCTTGGCCTCGATCACGCGGGCCTCGGCGGCACCGATCTTCTCGATGGCGCTGGCGCTGGCTTCCTGCACCAGTGCCTCGGCCAGCCCCGGTGCCGCCTTCTCCACCCGGGTGGCGTCGGCCAGAATTTTCTTGGCGTCTGCCTGACGGCTGGCAGCGTCGAACTCGGCCTGAGCGATGGTCGTGAGTTCCACTGCACGGTGCTTCGCCGCCACTTCGGCTGCTTCTGCGCCCTTGATCTCCTTGACCAGGGTTTCCTGCGCCTCGGCCTCGGCGTTGAGCACCCGGACCTGCTTGGCCCGGTCAGCCGCAGACACCACGCGCACCTCGTTGATGCGCTCCTCTTCCTGAGCCACGGTTTTGTCAATCGCAATGCGTTCCCGGGTGATATTGGCCACGTCCATGACGCCCTGCTCGACCACCTTGTCGCGTTCGACCTCCTGAAGCTTGACTTCGCGGTCGGTGGTCACAGCTTCCATCCGGGTGGCGCGGGCCACACGCTCAGCCTCGATGGCCACTGCACGCAGCCGGTTCTGCTCCGCGATTTCCACCTGCCGGCGGCGTTCCTGCTCGCGGATCTCGACCTTCTCATCGGTGTCGATGCGGGCCTGCTCGGCCAGCAGGCGCTGCTCTTCCTTGACCTTCTCGGTCTCGGCTTCCTCGCGGGCCTGAATGGTCTCGATCTCGCGCCTCTGCCGGGCTTCGGCTTCCGCCTGCTGACGCTCCAGGGCCAGCGTGGACTCGCGGGTTTCCACGTTCTTCTTGGTGACAGCCAGGCGCTCGTTCTGCTCCAGTTCGTTGGTGACCACGTTCTGCGTGGCGGTCAGCTCGGTGATCTTGCGGATGCCCTCGGCGTCCATGATGTTGTTCTGGTCCAGCAGTGCCTTGGGCGTCTGCTCCAGGTAATCGATGGCTACGTCCTCCAGCACATACCCGTTCAGGTCGCGGCCGATCACACTGATCACCGCGTCGCGGAATTCCTCGCGCTTTTCAAAGAGCTCGATAAAGTCAAATTTCTTCCCGACCGTTTTCAGGGCCTCGGAGAACTTGGCATTGAACAGTTCGTCCACTGCCTTGCGGTCCGAAGCCCGGCTTGCACCGATGGACTTGGCCACCTTCAGGACGTCCTCGGTGGTCTCGTTGACACGCAGGTAGTACGCTACAGCGATATCCGCACGGATATTGTCCCGGCAGATCAGGCCTTCCTTACCGCGCCTGTCGACCTGCAGGGTAATCAGGCTGATGTGCATGACTTCTGCCTTGTACAGCACCGGGATCACCAGGGCGCCCGTAAAACGAACTTTCGGCTTGGCACTCAGGTCGTTGACGATCAGGGCAGTCCCTTGCTCGACCTTCAGGTAAAAAGCCTTGATAATGCCGATTATACCGAGAACGACAATCAAAAATGCGCCGAGGCCAATCAGAAATGGGGCAAGAATCGACATGGTCATAACAGGACTCCTCTGGGAATGAAGGGACGGGTCAAACGTTGAAGCGGTCTTCTGATATGACCAGATAACTGTTGTCGGCGGGGTCGTAGCCCAGCAGCACGACACGGTCGCCTCGGACAGGTTCGTCCGGCGGCTGCGACCTCACCTGGAGGAGCAGTCCCGCGCCGCCGTCGTCCAGGGCGGCCATGCCGGAGCGCGCCGTGACCTGCGGCGTGGTGACCTGGCCCACCCGGCCAATCAGGGAACGCGCCTCAGGAGGGTCCAGATGCGCAAACAGAGGGCGTAGGGGCCGCAGAAGGACAGAGGTCAATGCCACAGCCGGGATCGCGGCGCCCACAAGCGTCACCAGCCCAGCAACAGGTCGCAAGGGAGCCGGAACGTAGGCCAGGACCAGCAGGTGGACCAGATAGGTCACCAGCCAGCCGATAAAGGCCAGCAGGACCAGCATGACCATGACGGGCACGCCGCTCAGTCCGATGCGCCCAAGAATCCCAGCCGACTGCGCCGTCCCAGCGTGATCCGAGTCCATTCCGAGCCAGCCGTCCACACTCTCACTGTCCAGAAGACCAGTCGACGCCAGCATCCAGTACACGACGCAGAAGGCAAACAGCACACTCCAGACCACCGTCGGAAACGTCAGCGCCGTCTGAAAAAATGCTGTCACTGTGGCCCGCTGCGGCAAATACCGATGAACCTGACCTGGGGACCGCCACCTACACCATGGCGTGCTGGCCAGTCCCGCACGCTGGCTGCCCCACTCGGCCGATAAGCGCTTTCAATGACAACAGGACGAGTGGGCCTTACACATTCCTTCACACTCCTCAGGATATCGGCCGTCGTCTCGTTCCAATGCCGCATTTGAGGAGTGACCGTCAGGGGCTTTATTGCCCTGGGATCAACCCCATGGCACGTCCATCTGTTACCCACGCCCAAGATCCTCATGCAAGGGATACGCCGCAGCGAAAGAGATAGTTGCGTGAGACCCATTCCAGGTACAAAATCGTTGCCGTGGTCGGTCAGCCCTGGGGGTTGGGAGGGGAAAGAGACACGTCTGGTAGTCAGGACGCTGACTGAATGCCTGCTCGTCAGTGGCAAGCCAACGTGAATGAGGTTCTCCTGCAGCCCGACTACTCAGCCACGTGTATCGATTCTGGTATGGCGCCTGACTTCAGGCGGATCAGATCTCGTGTCCAGATCAGCCGCCAGAGCACAGAGCTTGAACTGTGAACTGTTCGGCCCCAACTGAACGGCTGTACCAGAAAAGTAAGCGGACGCGTTCGATATACCACTACAGATCTGCGGACTCGGATTTGCGTCGCCTGAGTTCCTGAAAACTGGCCCGCAGCAGCCGTGCTGCCTCTTTGGCCCGCACCCCTCCAGTAACGGTTGGCACATGTCCCCAGTTGCTGGTCAGGAGGTCCGAGACCCCCCCCAGTGCTCCTGCCCTGGGATTGCGCGCGCCGTACACGATCCGTCCTACCCTCGCTTCGAGGGCCGCACCCAGGCACATCGGGCATGGTTCAAGGGTGACGACCAGCGTGCAGCCACTGAGATACGGGGTACCCAGTTCGGCAGCGGCTGCGCGCAGGGCCGCGAGTTCGGCATGGCGCGTCATGTCTCCGTCGACACGGCTGGTATTGCATCCCCGCCCCACGACCCTCCCCGCAGGGTCGAGAACGACAGCCCCCACCGGGACTTCCTGGGCCAGGGCCGCCTCATGGGCCAGCATCAGGGCTTCCCCCATGGCTGTATCTACCGGGTCTGCCTTCTGACCAGCCGCCTCACGTGCGCCCACGGCCCAGATATTCGGCTCCAGCCCGATCCACTCCACACCCTGTCCGGACACCAGCAGCGGCACCTGATCGCGCTGCTGCCGGGGCACCTTCAGATCCGTCAGGAGGTCGCTGAGTTTGCGGGTTCCTCCCGGCAGACGAATTCGGTCACCGGCTTGCCGCTTCCTCAGGGTCCAGCCATCCGGCCATGAAAACGCTGGCGAGGCAAACAGATGCCCGCCAAGGTGCAGCGCCCCGCCGGTGACTGTGATGTCCTGGCCCCCGGGCAATGTGACGTGTCTGGTCTCGCCGGACCGATGCGCCTGAGCCAGCTGATCAATGTGCCCTGCGTGGAACGGAAGGCTGGCGGCCCTCAACTCCTGCGCCACACGCCGCCGGAGCACGGCGAGAGGAAGCTGTTCGCGTGGACCGTGTGGGGTCAGCGCTGCGGCCAAGTCATTCAGGGCTTGGTTGTCCTGCTGAGACAGCTTCGCCACGCGGGCCAATGCCGCCTCGATTCCCGGAAAACGCGCAGCAAGAACAGGCATGACCTCGGCACGCAGCCACGCCCGGGTATAGGTCACGTCGGCATTGGTGGGGTCCTCACGCCAGTCCTGTCCAAGCGCCTCCAGATAGCCTTCGATCTCACTTCGGGAAACGTCCAGCCAGGGCCGCCGGACCCGGCCCCGTACCGAAGGTATCCCGGTCAGAGCTGCCTCTCCGCGCAGCAGTTCCATCAGCACCGTTTCGGCCTGGTCCCGGCGGGTATGCGCGGTCAGGACCGCCTCTGCTCCATGTTGACGGGCACCGCGGCCCAGCACCTCGTAGCGAATGCGGCGGGCCGCGTCCTCCATATTCCATCCACGTCGCGCGGCGACTGCGGCCACGTCCACCCGCGTGCCCATGTGACCTACTCTCAGCTGTGCGGCAAATGCCTGCACCCAGGCAGCGTCCTCAGCTGAACCGGGGCGCAGGGCATGGTCGAGGTGAACGACCACGGGTCTGGCCCGCACCTGCACAAGTGCCCGTAGCAATGCCACCGAATCCGCGCCGCCCGACACACCAACCACGACCGCCCGGCCCGCGTAGGGGCGCAGTGGGGCCAGAAGCGTGGACACCGGCGCATTCTAGCCGGGCCCGTAGAATGCGGGCCATGAGTCTTCAGGTCGGCCACCCGGCCCCGCCCTTTGATGCCCGGAGTGACGATGGCCGCCGTGTCAATCTGGTCGCACTGCGAGGACAGTGGGTTGTGCTGTACTTCTATCCAAAGGCCAGCACGCCTGCCTGCAGCATGGAGGCACAGCGCTTCGAGGCTGCACTGCCTGAGCTTGAACAGCTTGGAGCCACGGTGATTGGCGTCAGCACGGACACCGAGGCCCGGCAGGCCAGTTTCCGGGACCGTTGCAACCTGTCGTTTCCACTGGTCCCGGATGGAAATAAACGGCTGGCCCGTGACTATGGCGTGGTGGGCGGCCTGCGCGGCCTGCTGGGCATTGCTTCCCGCGAGACGTTCCTGATCGACCCGCAGGGCCGGCTGGCGTGCCACTGGCGCGACGTCAATCCGGCCACCCACGCTGGCGAGGTGCTGAAGGAACTAGAGCGGCGCACTGGCGCGTGCTAAGCAGGAGCTAAAGAAAAGTAGAGCCGGGCAAATGCCCGGCTCTCCTTTGAAAACTCAATCTGTGCAGCTCATGGGGTGCAGACGTTGATAGGACTTGTGCGGTGGCGGCGTGGCTACCGTGGATTCGGCGGCATTCTGGTTGATGTCGATACAGCCGGCCCCCTAACGTATGGCCCCCGGCCGCGCTAGTGGTCGCAGCCACCAGGGCAATGCCCACAGCCCTCAATCTCATTGGCGCCGTACCCTGCGAAATCCAGCACCTCGGTGTCGGCCGCGCCAGTCACGGGCTCAGCGTCGACCGCACATACAACTTTACCGGCTGTGCGCCTCAGGTTCAGGCTACTGGTCGGCCGTCAGCTTCAGGCCCACCAGGACCGGATCGTGGTCACTGCTGCGGTAGGGGGTGGGAGCATACAGATCCGGGCTGGTGCAGTTGGTCGCGGTGCACTCGGGGTGTTTCTTGAACTCGATGTTGTAGTCCAGGACCACAGGCTCGTCGCTGTTGATGTGCCACTCGGTAATGCCTGTAACCTGGGCGCTCAGCGTTGAGCTGGACAGTGCATGGTCGAGGTATCCGAACTCGCCATTGAACTGGTAGCTGTAGCGGTCTTCGGCGGGAATCCGCTTGTTCAGGCTCTCGAAGCCAGCTGCTTCAATGGTCTTGATCGGGTCTTCTTCGCCGTAGGCATTCAGGTCACCCATCAGCAGCACATCCGGGTCGATCGCCTTAAGCCGGCCAGCGAAATCCAGGAGGGCCTTGGCCTGCTCCACGCGCTGCAGGTTCCAGCAGCCCTGACCTCTGTCCACGTCGCCGCTGGTGGGGCAGCTTCCCTTGCTCTTGAAGTGGTTGGCCACCACGGTGAAAATGCCCTTGCCGCTGCGGTCACGGAAGGTCTGAGCCACGGGCGGACGCGAGTGCACCGCGTTGGTGTCGATCTGGGCACTCCCCACCGTTTCGACACGCTCGGGGCGGTAGATGATCGCCATGCGGATGGCGTCGGTACCTACTTTTCCGGTCTTCACGCTGGCAAACTCGGTCTTGCCAGCCGCAGTATTCAGCGCCGCAACGAGGTTATCAAGCGCCGTCTCTCCGTTGTTCTCGACTTCCATCAGGGTGATGACGTCGGCATTCAGGGCGCGGAGCTCGGCCACGATCTTGGCCTTCTGGCGCGCAAATTCGGTGGGGTTGCTGGCTCCACGGCCGGCGCTGCCCAGCGTGGTGAAGTAGTTCAGCACGTTGGCACCCGCCACCTTCAGGGTGCCGCCCACTTCCTTGGGCGCGGCGGTGCGGGGGTTGGTGGGCGTGAAAATGGGAGTCTTGGTGGGCTGCAGCTTGTAGGCGCTGTTGGCGTAGTGGATGACACCTTCGAGGTTGCTGACAGTGTCCCCCGCGCGCCGGGTCGCCGTCTGCGGATCGGCGTCGGAGAGGTACGGGATGGTGGCGGGGTTCTGGCGGCTGCTCAGGTCATCGAGGCGCAGCGTGCGCAGCCGGTTGCTCTCCCTGCTGCCGCCCTGGCCGTTGGTGGGGACAAACAGGCGTCCACCGCTGGACAGCCCGAGTTCGCCAAAGCGTCCCAGGGTAAACGTGTCTGTGACAGTCATGGGCGTGGCCACCCGCACCAGCATGCCCTCGACGGCTTCCAGGGCGGTCGGGGAGGTCAGTGGGAAGGTCACGGTGGTGGCCAGCGGCAGCATGGTCTTACCGCAGGCGGTGACGGCCGTTACCGGGTCGATCTCGGTCAGGCCGTTGAATTCCTTGACGGTGCCGGTGACCTGCACCACGTCGCCAACCTTGACGTCCTTGGACGCAGTACCGGTGAACACGAACACTGCGTCACTGGTCTTGTTATCAGCGTCAGGCCTGACGTCCTGCAGATAGAAACCGCTCAGGCCCGGCTGAGTGTCCAGGGTTACCACGCCGCGAACAGTCACCGTCTGCCCAACCAGCGGACTGGCTTCCCCCGACCCCTGAACCGCAGCGATGGCAGTCACGGTGGCATCCGCCGGACAGGTGTAGGTGGAGACAGGCGCAGTCGTTCCGCACGCAGAAAGCAGCGCGGTGAGGCCAAGCAGCATAAAGCTGCCCTTCAGGACATTTCTATTCATGAGAACTCCAGTACATGGGTGAATTCTGTGAAGCGAACATTAGCTTAGCGAGACTGACATCCTCATGTCATGAGGGCATCAGTCTCGCTGGTCGTTACGCTCACGCGTGCAGCGCGGGGCTGAGCTGTTACTTCAGTTCACTCAGTGCCTGACGCATGATCTCCAGACCCGTCTCGGCTTCCTCACGGGTCAGGATCAGAGGGGGGCTGATCCGGATAACCGCCTCGCCGCAGTCCAGATTCAGCAGGCCCTTCTCGAACATGGCCATGCTCGCGCGGTCGCGCAGCGCGCCGTCGGGGCTGCCGTCAGGCTTGACGAATTCCAGCCCGATAAACAGGCCCTTCCCGCGAATGTCGCCCAGGAACGGAAACTGAGTCTGCATCTTTTTCAGCTCGGCCATGATGTAGTCGCCCACCTGGGAAGCGTTGTCCATCAGGTTGTCCCCGCAGTCAGGGTGCTTCACCACGCCTTCGAGTAGGTCCAGCGTGGCGTGCGCGGCGGCGGCCGCCACCGGGTTTCCGCCGTAGGTGCTGCCGTGCGACCCCACCGGCCAGGTCATGACGCTTTCCTTGGCCAGCAGCGCGCTGATCGGCATGCCGGACGCGATCCCCTTGGCCACCGTGATCATGTCGGGCTGTACGTCGCCGTGCTCGAAAAAGTGCTGGAAAGAGAACATCTTCCCGCTGCGGCCCATGCCGGCCTGCACCTCGTCGAAAATCAGCATGATGCCGTGCCTGTCGCACAGGGCGCGCAGCTTGGGCAGGAAGTCGGCCGGCGGAATGATGTAGCCGCCCTCACCCTGCATCGGCTCAATGATGATCGCAGCGACCTCATCGGCTGGAATCACGCCCACAAACAGGCTCTCGATGTGGTCGATGACAGCCTGTCCACAGGTTTCGGGCGTGGAACCCAGCGGCGGACGGAACGGATTGGGGTAGGGCACGTGACTGACTGCCGGCAGCAGCGGGCCAAAGCCGCGCTTGTACTTGGTCTTGCTGCCCGTCAATGTGATGGCGCCGTAGGTCCGGCCATGGAAGCTGCCCATGGTGGAAATGATGTGGGTCCGGCCGGTATGGTTGCGGGCCAGCTTGACGGCCGCCTCGACGGCCTCTGCGCCGGAGTTGCCGAAGAACACACGCCACTTCTCGCCGGGGCGCTCGACATGCCTGACCAGCCGCTCCGCGAGGCTGGTGGTGATTTCCTGGGGGTAATCGGTCAGACAGACGTGCGTGAACTTGGTGATCTGGTCCTGCACCCCCTTGACGACGTGCGGATGCGCGTGCCCGGTGGTGCTGACCGCGATACCAGCGAAGAAATCCAGCATGGTGTTGCCGTCCACATCGGTCAGCCACACGCCCTCACCGTGGTCCGGCACAAACGGGTAGGGGCGCATGTAGGAAGTAGAGAGGTGCTGCGCGTCTCGCTCGATGATGGCCTTCGTGCTGGGGCCGGGCAGGGCGGTCTTGAGTTCAGGCTGGCGGGGTTTGGTGGCAATGGTCATGGTGACTCCTGAGGAACTGGGGGCATGGAAGCAGAGCGCAGACCTGCCGCGCTCTGGAAATGAAGATCAGTCGCCGCTCACCGGGTGAGGCTCGGTCTCGATGGGCTGAGGGGCCTGCACCATGCCGTCGGGCGCGGTGTCGGTCACAGCTGTGTCGTGGACCAGCGGACCAGTGTTGATCTCGCCTCCGCCAATTCCGTGAGCTTCCCACTTGTCCTCGCGGCTGTTCAGGCGGTGCTTGGTCGTGCCGGGGCGGTTGCGGCTCTCGCTGAACTCTTTGGGTTCAATGGAGATACGCTCACCTTCCATCAGGCCGAAAATGCCGCTCTGGCCGGGCTCCTTGCGCTGCCAGTCTTCGGGGATCGCCATGTCGGGGCCGGTGTAGTCTGTGGGCTCGGAGTAGGCGGCGATGTAGCCTTCGAAGTTGCGCAGGATGAGCTTTTCGGGGCTGTGCGAAAGCACATAATTGGGTGCTACGGGAATCTTGCCGCCGCCGCCGGGCGCGTCCACCACGTAAGTGGGCACGCTGTAGCCGCTGGTGTGGCCGCGCAGGCTTTCCATGATTTCCAGACCCTTGCTGACGGTTGTCCGGAGGTGGCCAGCACCGTGCACGAGGTCGCACTGGTAGATGTAGTAAGGGCGCACGCGGATCTTTACCAGCTCGCGTACCAGCTTCTGCATGATTACCGGGTGGTCATTGATGCCGCGCAGCAGCACGCTCTGGTTGCCCAGCGGCACGCCGGCGCGGGTCAGGCGGTCGCAGGCTTCAGCCACTTCCGGAGTGATCTCGCGGGGGTGGTTGACGTGAATGTTCATCCACACCGGGTGGTTCTCCGAAAGCACGTCGCACAGCTCCTGGGTCACGCGCATGGGCATGAACACCGGAACGCGTGTGCCGATGCGCACGATCTCGATGTGCTCGATCTTGCGCAGCTCGGCCAGCAGGCGGCCCAGCACCTTGGGCGCCAGCGTCAGGGGATCGCCGCCGGAGAGCAGCACGTCACGCACCTGCGGGGTGTTGCGCAGGTAGTTGAGCTGCGCCTCGTACTCGGCAGGGTTAAACGTTTCACTGGGATCACCCACGATGCGGCTGCGCGTGCAGTAGCGGCAGTAGCTCGCGCACTGGGTGGTCACCAGCATCAGCACGCGGTCGGGGTAGCGGTGCACCAGACCGGGCACGGGACTGTGTTTGTCCTCGGCCAGTGAGTCCTCCATCATGGAGGTAAAGGGCGTGAGCTCGTGGTGGGTGGGAATCACCTGACGGCGCACCGGGCACGTGGGGTCTTCGGGGTCCATCAGGCTGGCGAAGTAGGGCGTGATGTCCAGGCGGAAAATGCCCTCGGCACTCGCACCCTGACGCTCGCTGTCCGTGAGCCGGATCACTTCTTCAAGCTCAGCCACGGAGTTGATGCGGTTCTTGAGCTGCCATTTCCAGTCGTACCACTGTTCGTCGGGCACGTCGGCCCATTTTGGGGCCCGGTAGTTGCGGGGCAGCATCTGCTGGCTGCGGGTAGTGGCCTGCGGATGCAGGGCGTGACGGTCGGACATGGGGGCCTCCAGGGGCACAGAAATCAGGACTCGGTGGGACGTGGTTGACTCCCCTATTGTCCGCCGCCACCCTTCCCGATTGGAATGTGCGTCACCTCCCAGGAGGTGGGGTCCGGGTGCCCGGAAAGTTCTCAATTGCCACTTTCCGCCTTTCAATTGTTAAGATGGGTTTATCAGAGCCGCTTGAGGCCACCGGGTGGTCTGCGCCTGTAACACACCATTTCTTCGTTTTCGCGGGGTCCAGACGCTGGACCGCGCCGCCCCCATTCGAGGTCATATGAAGCAACACAGCACCCACCTGGATTCCCTGGACCACCGCATTCTCGAAGAGCTGCAGCGCGATTCACGGCTGAGCATGCGCGAACTGGGCCGCCGCGTCGGCCTGAGTGCTCCGGCGGTGACCGAACGGGTGCGGCGCCTGGAAGATGCCGGGGTCATTCTGGGGTATGGGGTACGGGTGGCCACCAAGCCGCTGGGACGCACCATTACTGCGTTTATCGGCGTGCAGGATTCGGGACGCAATGATCCCACACTGGTGCGCTGGGCCACCCGCCACGACAGCGTGCTGGAATGTCACAGCGTGACAGGCGACAACAGCTGCATCCTGAAAGTGGCCGTACCGGACGTCGGCGAGCTCGAGGGGCTGCTGGGCGAACTGATTCAGATGGGTTTCACCTGCGATACCAGCATCGTGCTCAGCACACCACTGGAAGGCAAGCTGCTGTTGCCCCCACGCTGAACCGCAGAGCAGAGGGCCGCATTCCCAGTCTGGGAAGGCGGCTTCGGTATCTGGTCCTTGTGGGTGCTCCTGCTCAGCGGCGGGTGTAGGTCGCGTAGCGCTGCAGCACGTCCCAGCCCTGTCCGCCGTTCATGACCTCGCGGGCGACTTCCACACCCTCGCGGATGTTGGCCACCCGCCCCACCGTACGCAGCGCTGCTCCTGCATTCAGCGCCACGATATCGCGCTGTGCCGGGGTGCCTCCGCCGGTCAGGAGTGCCCGGGTGATCTCGGCGTTCTCGGCCGGTGTACCGCCCACGATGGCTTCTTTGGAATGGTGGGACAGCCCGGCCTCCTCGGGATGAATGATCCGGTCGACCAGTTCGCCGTCCCGCAGTCCCGTTACGGTGTTCGGACCGCAGACGGTGAATTCATCGAGCCCATCGCCGTGCACCACCGTGGCACCCCTTGTGCCCAGCAGGCGCAGCACCTCTGCCAGCACCCGCGTCAGGTGCGGGCTGTACACGCCGACCAGCAGGTGAGTGGCTCCGGCAGGATTGGCCAGCGGCCCCAGAATGTTGAAGACCGTGCGGGCCGCCAGATCGGCGCGGACCGGCGCGGCATGCCGCAGAGCCGGATGGTAGTTGCGCGCAAACATGAAGCCTATACCCAGCTCGTTCACGGCGCCCGCCACAACGTCCGGGGCGGCGTCCAGGTTCACGCCCAGCATTTCCAGGACATCCGCGCTGCCTGAGCGGCTGCTTGCAGCGCGGTTGCCGTGCTTGGCGATGGGCACGCCTGCCCCGGCCAGCACAAACACAGTGGTCGTGCTGATGTTGAAGGTGTGCGCGCCGTCTCCCCCAGTGCCCACTACATCAAGCAGCACGTCGCGTGGGTGCACCTGTACCCGCACGGCACTCTCGCGCATGGCCTGCGCGAAGCCGGCGATTTCCTCAGGGGTCTCGCCCCGCACCCTCAAAGCGGAGAGAGCCGCTGCAAGCCGTGCCGGGCTCATGTTGCCTTCCATGACCTCGCGCATGAAAGCAGCGGCCTCTGTCTGAGAAAGCACTTCCCCGTTCATCAGTCGGGCGTGGATCATGCCTGTTGCTCCGTGGGTGGGGGCACGGATTGATGTTCGCGTACCAGGGTCAGGAAGTTGCGCAGCATGTCCATGCCGGCCTGGGTCTCGATGCTCTCGGGGTGGAACTGCAGGCCGTATACCGGGTACTCGCAGTGACGCAGCGCCATCACGACCTCTTCGTCCGGGTCGGTCGCCCAGGCGGTGGCCTGCAGGACGTCGGGAAGGTCCCGGACCACCAGAGAGTGGTAGCGGGTGACCCTCACCTGCTGATCCAGTCCCGCAAACAGGCCCTGGCCGTCGTGCCTGACCGGGCTGGTCTTGCCGTGGACCGGCAGTACGGCCCGGTCCACCCGGGCGCCGTAGGCCTCACCGATGCTCTGGTGTCCCAGGCAGACCCCCAGCATGGGCACGCTGGGGCCAAAGGCACGGATCACGTTTACACTCTGCCCAGCCTCGGCTGGCGTGCAGGGGCCAGGAGACACGACAATGCCGTCGGGACTGAGCGCCCGCACGTCGTCCAGGGTAAAGGCGTCGTTGCGCCAGACGGTCAGCTCGGCTCCAAGCTCGCCCAGATACTGCACGAGGTTGTAGGTAAACGAGTCGTAGTTGTCGATCAGGAGGATTCGCAGGGGAGTCACGCGGTCACCGTCATTTTTATTCTCCTTGAGGAGATGAGATACACGCCGTGCGGGAGGGCGCGGGGGCCGTCCCAGTACGAGCGCAGCGACAGTTGCAGGGTGGGTATAGCCAGCAGGCCAGACGGCCGGGCTCGACCCATGAGCATCACAGTCCTCCAGCGGCAAGTTCCACCGCACGCATCAGCGCGGCGGCCTTGCTCCGGGTCTCGAGTTCCTCACTGGCCGGGTCGCTGTCGGCCACCACGCCGGCTCCGGCCTGAATATGAAGCCTTCCACCGGCAATTACCATCGTGCGCAGGGTCAGCGCCATGTCGAGGCTGCCGTCGAAGGCGATATAGCCGAAAGCACCGCCGTAGGGGCCGCGTCTGACGGGCTCGAGTTCGTCGATGATCTCCATGGCCCGGATCTTGGGCGCGCCACTGACAGTTCCCATCGGCAGCACACTGGCTAGGGCGTGGAGTGGGGTCTGACCGCTTCGAAGCTGGCCAGCGACCGTCGACACGATGTGCATGACGTGGCTGTAGCGCTCGACCGTAAAAGCGTCCCGCACCCGCACGCTGCCGTAAGCACTGACCTTCCCCAGGTCGTTGCGGCCGAGGTCCACCAGCATCAGGTGCTCGGCCCGCTCCTTCTCGTCGGCCAGCAGTTCGGCGGCGTTGGCGTTATCGGTCTCGGGGGTCTGACCGCGCACCCGGGTCCCGGCGATGGGCCGCGTGATGACCTCATGCCCGTCGCTACGGAGCAGGCTCTCGGGGCTGCTGGCCACCAGGGTCACGTCTCCCAGCGCGAGATATCCCAGGTACGGGCTGGGATTGACGCGCCGCAGGGCCCGGTACAGCGCAAAGGGATGCACGGTCAGGTCTGCGCTGAAGCGCTGACTGGGGACCACCTGAAACACGTCCCCGGCACGGATGTATTCCAGGGCCTGCTCTACAGCCGCCATGTAGCCCTGAGGCGTGAAGTTGCTGGTGAACTCGGGGGCCGGGGCAGGCTCACGGCCCGGAACCTCAGGCAGTGGGCCCCGCAGCCTGGAAACCAGTTCACGCAGCATCGCCTCAGCCTCAGCCCGCTTTTCTGCTGTTGCCACGGCTATCAGGCGGTGCTTGAGATGGTCATAAATGACCATGCCACGCGGCGCGATAAACAGGGCGTCGGGGATATTGAGCTCGTCGGGATTCTGGTCGGGCAGGGTCTCGTAGGCGCGGATAATGTCGTAAGCAGCAAAGCCCACAGCGCCACCCACAAAGGCTGGTAGTCCCTGAGGCACCTCCACCGACCGGGCCGTCAACTGATACAGCCGGGCCAGAGGATCAGCCTCCGGACCGCTGAACTCTCCGAACACTCCGCTGCTCTTCACCTGCCTGTCCCGGTAGGTGAAGGTGCCCTGCTCGCCCACACCAATAAACGAGTAGCGCCCCAGTTTTTCGCCAGCTTCGACACTTTCCAGCAAAAAGGAAACGGTTTCACCCTGAGCGACTTTCAGGTAGGCGGTCACGGGGGTGTCCAGGTCGGCATTAAGCTCCTGAACGACGATCTGGGCGTTGAGGGTCTGAGTCATGCGGCTCCTGTCTGGAACAAGAAAAAGCGCCCGGTGGTCTGGAAACCACCTGGGCGCGTGCATTCAAACAACAAACAGCGCGTTACTCCCAGGCGAAGCTGGGCCACCACCACGCGCCGTACACGGTCATCCCGGCGAGCATAGCGCGCGGCCGGTGCAACACTCAAGGCTGGTCTAGGTACTGCCGCGCACCTCTGCCCTGCACGTAACCCGACGAAGCTCTCTGAGGGTGCGTCAGCTGTGCTCAGCGAGCCAGACCATGATTCCGGCGGACGGTCTGGGGCAGTCACCCGAGACCATCGGCCTCTCAGTCTGCGCGGACAGCGAACGGATGCTTTTCTCTTCCCAAATCAGAGCCGGGGCCAGCTGCACCGGAACTGTGACATCTAGGAGCCCGGCGCTTCAGAAGCCACCGGACCGATCTCGAGGGCGTCGTCCCCGTCAGCAAGCGGAGCAAACAGGCGGTCGAGGTCGTGCGTCGTGAGCTGGGTGGCCTCGCTGAGCCCGCCGTCCAGGATGCCCCGGGCCAGAGTCGCCTTGCGCGATTGCAGGTCCAGGATGCGCTCCTCGACGCTGCCGGCAGCAATCAGCTTGTACACGAACACCGGTTTGTCCTGCCCGATGCGGTAGGCGCGGTCGGTCGCCTGATCCTCGGCGGCCGGGTTCCACCAGGGATCGTAGTGAATCACCGTGTCGGCTGCCGTCAGGTTCAGGCCCACCCCACCGGCCTTAAGGGTGATTAGGAAGACATGCGTGTCTCCGTTCTGGAAACGGTCGATCTGGGTCTGGCGGTCCTGGGTCTGGCCGGTGATCATGCTGTACGGGGTGCCTTCCTCGCGCAGCCACTGCTCCAGATGCCCCAGCAGTGTCGCGAAGCCGCTGAAGATCAGCACCCGGCGGCCCTCTTCGAGCATTTGCGGCAGATTGCCCTGCAGCCACTCGAACTTGGCGTTGCCCTGCACGTTCCGGGCCGCCTCCAGCTTGACCAGCCGTGGATCCGTGACCGCCTGACGCAGCTTGAGCAGAGCGTCCAGGATGGCAATGGTGCTGCGGTTCAGACCGCGCGCCCGCAGTTCCTCGCGGACACGGGACTCCATGGTGACGCGCACGGTTTCGTACAGGTCGCGCTGGTCACCGTCCAGCGTGACGCGCACCGGGATCTCGGTCTTGGGGGGCAGCTCGCGTGCCACATCACGCTTCTCGCGCCGCAGGATAAAGGGACGCACACGCGCGGCCAGGGCAGCGCGGCGGTGAGGGTCGCCCCGTTTTTCGATCGGTGTGCGGTACAGATCCCGGAAGGTGCGCTCGTCGTGCAGCAGGCCCGGTGACAGGAAGTTGAACTGTGACCACAGCTCGCCCAGGTGATTTTCCAGCGGCGTGCCGGTCAGGGCCAGCCGGTGATGGGCATCGAGGCTTCCGGCCGCCTTGGCCGCCGCCGTCTTCGCGTTCTTGATGTTCTGGGCCTCATCCAGAATCACGAAATGGTAGGCATGCGCGCCCAGTTCACCCAGGTCGCGGGGCAGCAGTGGATAGGTGGTCAGCACGATGTCCGCGTCGGGAATGCGGTCGAAGTGCTCGCGGCGGTCCTTGCCATGCAGGGTCAGCACCTTCAGGCCCGGCGTGAACCGGGCCGCTTCGGCGCGCCAGTTGCCAATCACACTGGTCGGCGCGATCACCAGACTGGGCCGGTCGGCCCGCCCGGCGTTCTTTTCCAGCTGCAGGTGGGCCAGGGTCTGGAGGGTCTTGCCCAGTCCCATGTCGTCTGCCAGAATGCCGCCCATCCCCAGTTCACGCAGGAACTGCAGCCAAGCCAGACCCTGCAGCTGGTATGGGCGCATCTCGGCATGCAGGCCTTCGGGTGCAGGCACAGGCTGGATGCCCTGGAAGCCGCGCAGACGGCGTCCGAGTTCCAGCAGCTTCTCTGCACCTACCCAGCGGGCCTGCACGGCGCCCTCAAGCTGCGCGAGCCGTGCGGCATCGAGCAGGGGCAGCCTCAGTGGCCCGTCAGGCAGGTCACGCAGGTGAAGCTCGACCAGCACGCCCAGGATGGAACGAACGCGCCCGGCAGGCAGCGCCACGCGGCGGCCGTCACCCAGCGAGGCGTACAGGGTCTCATCATCGTCCAGAGCTTCGAGCGCCTCGCCGGTGAACAGTTCGGGCTGGCGGGCGATCAGATCGGCGAGCACCGGAATCAGGCTGACCCGCTCGCCGTCCACCACGATCCCCAGGTCCAGGGTGAACCAGCCGCCGAAGCTGTCGTCAGCCTCGCCGTACCAGTCCTCGATTTCGGCAAAGTTCAGCGGAAAGTCGGGGTGCAGGTGCAGGGTAAAGCCCTGAGCTTCGAGCGCGTCACGGCCTTCACGCATAAAGGCCATCCAGGAGTCCTCGTCGCCCAGTGTGAGCAGGCCATGGGCCTCAGGAGGCAGACCAAAGTCTTCCTCGAACACCCGGTCCATGCGGTCGAAGCCGGCATGGTGCAGTTCCTGCAGGGCGTGGCGTTCCTGGCGCGGATCACGCCGCACCCGGGTCAGCACCCCGGCGCGGTACAGGGCCGGCATGTGCTCGGTGGCACCGTCGGAGCTGCCCGGATCCGTATCGGGCAGGGTCAGGCCTCCGTAGGCGTGACGCAGTTCAGCCACCGGGAAGGTCCGGGTTTCCGGCCGTAGCATCCAGCGGTCACGAACATGCACAGTCATGACCCGGCCCGACAGATGCAATTGAGGCGTGTACGGCAGCGTGTCTTCCTGAACCTGTACGGTCTGCGGGACTGGCAGCGCCGTCCCAGAGGCGGTAATGGCGTGCGCCAGGGCGGTGGCCTGCGCCGTGGTCAGTGATGGGCCGGCCAGGAAGCGGCTGACCCTGGCCGGGGGAACGCTGGTGGTCACGCGACACAACGCATGTTCCTGCGGGCGCACTGCCCAGGGCCTGGAGTGCAGCGGCAGCAGCAGGGCGTCTGGAGCGCCAGGCAGCAGCAGGGTGGGGAACTGCATTCCCTTAGCGTCACTGCCCCATCCCAGCACCCCTTTCAGGTCCGGTCCTCGCGTCACCGGCGTATCCACTCGCTCCCAGCACAACCGCCCGGTTTCCAGCAGGGTGTCGAGCAGCAGGTCGGTGGCGGGATGCTCACCCAGCGCATGGACAGCGTCTTCCCAGCGCCCCGGGGCGTGCACGGTCGAGGTCGTCATCTCCAGCAGGGTCAGCACCTCGGCGTCACGGCGCGCGAAGGCCGGCGCGGTGGACAGGCTGCGTGGCAGGGCGTACACCTCGGCCGCCCGCACATCCGGAACCTCCGAGCGCAGCGGAAGGCGCAGCACCTGAATCGCCACCCGGCCACGTGGCGCCCCACCCTGGGCCGAGGTGCCCGGCAACAGCCGCAGGACGTACCGCAACTCATACTGCCTGCCACGCGCGGATACCGGCCCGTCACTGAAGCTTTCGAGCCACTGCGAGACGCGCGCTTCCAGGGGCTCTTCCACACGGGGGGGGGCCGCTGGGGTGGCCGGCGGCGTTCCCTCCGGCGGGTCGGTGGACAGGACCAGCGCCGCCACATGGCGACACCGGTAGCGCCCACAGGTGCAGTTGGAGCCGAGCAGCTGAGGGTCGGGAGGCGTGGTCAGCTCCACACTGGCCTGAAAGGTCTTGCCACCATCGGTGACCTCGCCATCGGCCCGCCAGCCGCCTGGAATCCAGGTGCGGACGATCTGCTGCACGGCTTCCTGGCGCAGCGCAAGGCCCTGCGCGGCAGTATCCAGCGCAAAGCCCGGTGGCAGCCGGCTGAGCTTCAAATCCTCACCTGACCGTGAGGGCGCGGCACGTCAGGAACAAACACGCTCTCAAGGATACCGCGCCTGAGCAAAACTTGCCCGGGCGCATGGTGAGACCTCGCCAGGCCCAGACCAGCCAGCCCCTGGATGAAGGTCAACCAGCCTTACGCTCAGACCATGCCCGCTCCGTCGCCGCTGAGCAGCACATCGCCATTGCTGGCCACCGCCATGAAGCGGGGTTTCGAATGAAAGCCACCCCAGTAGTCAGCACGATACCCATGGCTAAGTCCTGAAAGAAGGTCAGGCCCACCCACGCAAAACTCCGGGCCCGCTGCGGAAATGAATCCTGAAACCATGTGGCAAGCGCAGCGTGCATCAGCAGGAACGGTGGAAACAGCAGGGTGCAGATCAGCAGGAGGAGCCGATGATGTGCGGTCAGTGGCGCATCGTGGGGCGGAAACATGTCCAGCGGTACGCGCCTCTCACGACTCCCGCTCCAGGAAGTCAAACCCGGCGCCCAGCGCCTGAAGATGCATGAAGAACTGCGGGTAGCTCTTGCGGATGTGATGCGCGCCGGTAATCCGGACAGGCGCTTCGGCACGCAACCCCAGCAGGGTCAGTAGCATGATCATGCGGTGGTCGCCGTGCCCGTCGGCCGTGACTCCGCCGGCAATCCGGTTTGTGCCCGTCACGCTGAGGC
Source organism: Deinococcus malanensis (assembly GCF_014647655.1). NCBI lineage: Bacteria > Thermotogati > Deinococcota > Deinococci > Deinococcales > Deinococcaceae > Deinococcus > Deinococcus malanensis. Next base: position 403,938 of record NZ_BMPP01000001.1, on the reverse strand, counting down.
TGTCTTCAGTCTCGGAGGCCTGGAGGCCCAGGCGTTCGAGCTCCCGGCGGGTGTCTGAAATGCGGTCGCATTCCTTGAGGCGCAGGGTGTACACGTTACGCCAGGTGGTGGTTCCTTCAGCCAGCGCTGCCGCCGCCGTCAGGGCCTGGACGGCGTCGGTAAAACCGTCGCCGTCGCGGTTCACGGCCCGCAGGGTCTGGCCTCCCCGGACGACCAGCGCGTCGCCGTCGCGGTGAATGTCCGCACCCATCTCGCGCAGAACATCCACGGCTTCCCGTTCTCCCTGCAGGTCGTTCTCGCGCAGGTTGGACAGCCGGACCTCGCCAGGAAGGAGTGCCGCGGCGGCCAGCAGCGCGGCCGTACCGGGGTAGTCGCCCGGCACCATCACCCGGCCCGGCCGGTAGCGCTGCCCACCAGGTATCTGCACTCGGCTCAGGTCGTCGGTGGCGGCGGCACGTATACCGAAGGCCGCCAGGGTATCCAGCGTCTGGCGTAGAGGCGCATGACTTTTGATCTGTCCGGTCAGGCGCAGGTCCAGGCCGCCAGGCAGCAAGGGCGCCAGGAACATCAGGGCGCTGGTGTACTGGCTGCTGCGCTCGGCGCTGACCTCGGCCACGCCGCCGCGCACCGGGCCGGAAATGGTCACCGGCAGGCGGCCTTCGTTGCTGCCCACCCGGGCCCCCAGGCGTTCCAGGGCCTCCAGCAGATCCCCCTGAGGCCGGCGTCCCAGCGAGTCAGGATGATCCGTCACCAAGGTGGTGTCACGGGTCAGGGCCGCGACTCCCATCAGGAAGCGTGCCACAGCGCCCGCGTTTCCTGGATTGAGGGTCACGCCCGCGCGGGGCGCTGCCCCGAAGCCACGGATTACCACATCGTCACCAATGTGCTCGATGCCAGCTCCCCAGTCACGCAGGCAGCGCAGCATGGCGTGCGCGTCCTCACTGGTGGCTACCCCCACCACCCGGGTCTCTCCTTCGGCAAGAGCTGCGGCCAGCAGGTAACGCGTGGTGTAGTTCTTGCTGGGCTGGGCCCGCACTGCTCCGCGCAGTTCGCGCACGGGGTGCACCACCACGTCAAACTGCTCCGGAAGGGTCAGGTGATCCTGCAGGGCGCCCTCGTTCATAGCTGCAAGGCTACCCGTCCGTATGCCCTGGCGGCTGCCACCGGTCTAGCGCTGGTCGTGGGGGTCAGAAATGGCGGCCTGAGCAGCCTGCACCTCAGCGGTATAGGCCACAGACTCGCCCCGTGGGATGCTGAGCGTCTGCCACTGGTCGCCGCGCAGGGTCTTGACGATCAGCACCAGCTGGTAGACGTGCCCGCTGTAGTGCGCCACCTGCCGCTGAATGGCCGAAAGCACGGTATGCGGTTCACCGCGGATGGTCAATGTGCGTGTCAGGTCCTCCGGTGTCAGGTGTTCCAGGGCCCCCTCAAAAACGGCCCAGCCTTCGTCCCAGCAGGCCTGAAGTTCGGCCGGAGACAGCCTGCCTTCCTCGAATTCCGCGTCCCGGTCCCGGCTGGCAGGTTCACCTTCATGGTCCGGGCGGTACCCGCCGCGCAGGCCTCCCCAGCGGGCATGCATGTTGCCGGACAGATGCTGGACCAGCACCGCTGCCGAGTTGCCCCCATCGGCCAGGTAACGGTGCCAGTCACCGTCGCCGAGCTGGCTCAGCGCGCGGTCACCCAGGTGCCTGATTTCCGCCATCCGCTCACGGACATCCCTCAGATAGAGCTCGGCTACAGCCGTCACGGCTTGACCCGGTACTGCTTGTCGCCTTCGACCTTCAGCAGGGCCGTAACCTGGCCGTCTTTGACCACCACCATGCACGACACGACACCCTTAGGCATTGCCTTGTTCAACACGTCGGCACAGGGACGGGTGAGACTGGTGCCGGACGCCGGCCGCGTCGCCTGCACGGCGCGGGCTGCAGCCTGACCGTAATCGCGCATTCCCCGCCCCATAACGCTCAGGGTGGCCACCATGATGCCGATGGCCGCGACAAATCCCACCACGATCCACATGAAGGTACGCATGGCCCGGCCACGCTCCTCGGGGGTGACGACACGTGGCTGGGGAACGCCGGGGGGCTGGCTCATGGAAGCAGGCTAGCGTCCCGGCAGGCGGGCGCCGGGCCGGAAAGTCCCGTCAGGTAGACTGCCTGCCATGAGCAAGGTCATCATTATCGGAGCGGGCGGCGTGGCCAACGTCGTGGCCAAGAAGTGCGCCCAGAACGACACGGTGTTCAGCGAGGTGCTGATCGCCACCCGTACGGTCAGCAAGGCCGACAAGATCGTCGCGGAAATCGCGCAGCATATGCCCAGCAGCAAAACGGTCTTCAGCACCGCCACCGTGGACGCCGACAACGTACCGGAACTGGTCGAGCTGATTCGCGGCTTCGGGCCGGTCATGGTCATCAACGTGGCTCTCCCCTACCAGGACCTGACCATCATGGACGCCTGCCTGGAAACCGGCGTGCACTACCTGGACACCGCCAACTACGAGCCCAAGGAAGTGGCCAAGTTCGAGTACTCCTGGCAGTGGGCCTATCAGGACCGCTTCCGGGAAAAGGGCCTGATGGCGCTGCTGGGCTGCGGTTTCGACCCGGGCGCCACGCAGGCGTTCACTGCCTACCACGCCAAGCATCACTTCCAGGAAATCCATTACCTGGACATCGTGGACTGCAACAACGGCAGCCACGGCAAGGCGTTTGCGACCAACTTCAACCCCGAAATCAACATCCGCGAGATCACCGCCAATGGCCGCTACTGGGAAAACGGGCAGTGGGTCGAGACCCAGCCGCTTGAAATCTCCCAGGACATCTACTACCCCAAGGTCGCCACGCGCAAAAGCTTTGTCCTGTACCACGAGGAACTCGAATCGCTGGTCAAGCACTTTCCGACCATCAAGCGCGCCCGGTTCTGGATGACCTTCGGTGAGGCGTACATCAAGCACCTCAACGTGCTTGAGGGCATCGGCATGACGTCCATCGAGCCTATTGACTTCCGTGGGCAGAAGATTGCGCCCATCGAGTTCCTCAAGGCCGTGCTGCCGGCCCCCGAGTCGCTGGCCGAGAACTACACCGGGCAGACCTGCATCGGCGTGCAGGCCAAGGGCATCGGCAAGGACGGTCAGCCCAGGGTGCACTTCGTCTACAACGTGAAAGACCACGCCGAGTGCTACCGCGAGGTGCAGGCACAGGGCGTGAGCTACACCACCGGCGTGCCCGCCATGATCGGCGCCATGCTGATGCTGCAGGGAGTGTGGATGCAACCCGGGGTGTGGAACATCGAGCAGCTTGACCCCGATCCATTCGTTGAGGCCATGAACACCTGGGGCCTGCCGGTGGACGAACTGGCCGGCATCGAGCTCGTCAAGGACTGACCGTGCACCACCTGCTGTTTTACCGGGACCTCGTGCCGGATTACGTGAGCCGCCGCGAATCCCTGCGCGGAGTGCATCTGGCCCACGCCCGGGCCGCCGCCGAACGCGGCGAGCTGGTGCTGGGCGGGGCCCTGGCTGACCCCGCAGACGGAGCCGTCCTGCTGTTCCACGGGGACAGTCCCGCTGCGGCAGAGACCTTCGCCCGCACGGACCCGTACGTCCTGAACGGTCTGGTCGGCCAGTGGGAGGTCCGGCGATGGCACACGGTCGCCGGCGCACTCGCCGCACATTCTCCCTGATCTCCACTGTTTCAAGGAACTGGCCGGACGCGAGGGTCCGGCCAGCTTTTATGCGCTGAGCACAAGGACTACTCCAGCGCGTCCAGGCGTTTCCAGCCCCACCTCAGACTGATCCAGGTGCCTGCCACCGTCACCAGCAGCAGGGCCAGCAGTCCCAGCACGCCTTCGGGACTGCCCAGCGCGGTGTAGCCCGGATACAGGTCGGGGCGCAGGACACTGGTGGCCGCTGGGCGGGCAAGCAGCAGCAGGCACAGCACGGAATACGCCAGGCTGAGGCTCATAAAGGCCAGCCCGCCCGGGCTGACTCCGATCTCGGCGGGGTTGTCGGCCTCGAAGCGGGGAGCCGCTGCGCCCAGGCCTACGCCCAGTGCAGTAATAACAAGTGCATTGCTCACACTGACCAGAGCGCTGAGCAGCAGCAGGGTCGGCCCCAGGCCCATGCTACGCGCGCTGACCAGCCCCATGACCAGACCCAGCACCAGCGTGACCGGCAGTACGCCCAGAAACTTACTCAGGACGATCTGCCGGGGGCTGACTGGGGCGGTGCGCAGCAGCCAGTACGCCCGGGCTTCGGTGCTGACCGCTGGAAAGGCGAGGCGCACGGCGACCCCCGCGATGATGAATCCCTGGAAGGCCAGTTGCACGTAACCCAGGATTCCGCGGAACTGGGGCACCGGAATGGGCACGGCCTGAACGCTGACCAGATACACGCCTGCCAGCGCCACGACCACCAGCAGCTGGCTCCACTGGGTGGGGTCGCGCAGCGTCACCCGCAGGTCCTTGAACGCCAAGCTTCCGCCCGCCCCGGGCCGGTTGAACAGCTTCTCCAGCCGGCCCGCACGCCGGGGCGTGGGGTCCAGCCTGGGCCGACTGCTGTCCAGCGCACGTGCCCAGCCCTCCTGATAGGCGCGGGTGGCCAGCATTGTCGCGCCCAAAAGCAGCACAGCCGTCAGCGCCAGCAGAGGGAGCAGGGTCCACGTCAGCGTGCCGTGCGCGGCCTGCCAGATGCCCTGGGCCGCCCAGGCCGGCGGAAGCAGCAGACTGGTGGGGCCGGCGAAGGACCGCAACAATGCCTCGAAACGCTCTGGGTCCTGGGCCTGCTGCACGATCAGCTCCGGCCGCAGGGCGCGGATGGCGTACACCAGCCCGGCACTGATCAGGACGCCCAGAGCGGTGCTGACCTCACGCACACGGCCGACCGGGGCCACGCGCATAAGCAGCACGGCCAGCAGAGCGCCCAGCCCCACGGGGGCCGCAAAGGTCAGGAAAGCAGCCAGGGCCATCACCGCATATGCCCAGGCGGGTGCCCGAAAAAAAGCTCCTACGGTGAAGATCAGAGGCAGGATCAGGAAGACGGGCACCAGGGCGGTGTTCAGGAATGTTTCAAAGACCTTCAGGGCAAATACCCTCCAGGTGGGCAGCGGCTGGGTCAGGAGGAAATTCAGGTCGTCACTGAGATACAGCGTCTGGATGGCCGCGGTGGTGGCGCTGAAGGTTACGCCGCTGCACAGGGTGATCAGGCCGATTTCCAGCACCCGGGCGAACACGTTGGTGCCGATATCACCGAACCGTCCCAGAAAGGTCAGTGCCCGCCAGCTGCTGTACACCTCTCCCCACAGCAGCAGAATTCCCAGGCTGACCAGCACCAGCAGACCGGGCCTGGAGGCCCCCTGCAGGGCGTGCCCCAGTGCAGTGGCCTTCAGGTGAAGCAGGCTGGCTGGAGTCAGAGACTGCCCGGTCATCCGCTGACGACTCCGGCGCGGCGGGCTTCTTCGGCCTGCTCCTCCTCAATCAGGCGGAAGAAGATCCGTTCCAGGCTGTCGCCGTGGACGCCACCGGCCTCGGTGCCGGTGTACGCGCGCAGTTCGTCCAGGGTGCCCTGGCCCAGCACCCGGCCCCGGTCCAGGACCACCAGACGGTCACAGACCGCCTCTGCCACCGGCAGGCTGTGAGTGGTGAGCAGCACCGTGCGTCCCCTGTCCGCGTGCCCGCGCAGCAGCTCACGCACCTGCCGGGCCGCGTGCGGGTCCAGGCCCACCATCGGCTCGTCCACGATCAGGACCGGTGGATCGGGCAGCAGGGCCGCGATGATGGCGACCTTCTGCCGCATACCATGCGAATACGTTTCCAGCAGTTCGTTGCCGAAGTCGGTCAGCCGGAAAAAGGAGAGCCAGCGGTCAATTTCCGGCTCAGAGCCGGACACGCGGTAGAGCTGCGCGACAAAGCGCAGCAGCTCGCGAGCACTCAGCTTGCCGTACAGGTAGGGCCGGTCGGGAATGTAGCCGAAAGCCGCCTTGGCCTTCACCGGCTCCTTCCAGACGTCGTACCCCTGCACCCGCACGGTGCCCTCGGTTGGGCGGGTCAGCCCCACCAGGGCGCGGATGGTGGTGGTCTTCCCGGCCCCGTTGCTGCCCAGCAGGCCAAACACCATACCGGGCGGCACGCTGAAACTCAGGTTGCTGACCGCCTCGTGCCGTCCGTAGCGCTTGGTGTACCTGCTGACCTCGATCATTGTGTCGCAGCTTAGGGCGCAGGACTTGTCCGGCGTCTGACAGCCGCGCCGGCTGAAGGCTCAGGTCACCGTCAGGGGCGTGCTCTGGCCATCTTCATAAACGAAGTTTCCTGTCAGACGAAGGGTCAGCGTTTCCAGCGCCGCCTGTCTGGCCGGGCCATCTGATACCTCCAGCACGTGCCTCAGTTCGGCGGCTACACCCGGAGCCCGGCGCTCCAGATCCGGCAGCCAGTGCTCGCGTTTCACGTCCCACCAGCCGCGCGAGGCGTAGAGCAAAGGGATCACGTGTCGCGAGACAGTGGTCATGACCGTGAGTACATGAACTGGATCGTCGACCTGAGCCCGGCCGTCCATGATCTCCTCGATCAGGGCAAAGCGCTGCTCGCCGGTAACAGGACGGGGGGTCCGGCCTGACGCGTACCGCGCCCGCGCCTCAAGGATCAGTTTATTCAGGTCAGGATGTGGTAGGACGGCGCGGCCATGGGCATACATAGCGGTGGTGGCGCCATCTTCCTGGGCAAGCAGAGCCATGATCTGCCCGGCAGGGTTATGGAAAACCTCCACCGGCACGGCCTGCCCGTTGACCTGCACGGTGAAATGGCTGCGCCAACGTTCGTTCCCAGTCACCAGAACGTGAATGTCGAGGTCACTGTATTCGTTGGCTTCTCCACGTGAAGCGGACCCGCACCACAGCGCGGCGTACACCCCCGGCGTGGCTGCAATCCGCTCCAGCGCTTCAGGGAGGGCAGCTTTCAGCCGTGTCTGGGCAGGTGTAGTAGTCATGGCCAAAGATAGGATTTGACGCAGAGGGGTGCGGCTTCACTTCAGATTGCCCGTCCACCCCGGCAGCAACCCACTCGAGACCCACACCGTGCGAGGCCAGCCAGTCTTTCAGCGAATAGTTCGCGCGGGCCAGCCCAGACAACGCCTGATGCGCCACGGCCACGGCCTGCTGCATATCCCCCTCACTGAGATAGCCAGCGACCCGCGCCGCCAGCAGCTCATCTGTATCAACGATTTCGGCCCTCAGACCATCGTGCACGATCAGGTCCAGGTACAGATCCTCCACGGTCCAGACCTGATCCTGACGGGTAATGCGAGCCACATCCAGGTAGTAGTCATGCTCGCGCGGCCCATGAAAGTCATAGTGGCAGACCACCATGTTCAGTTCAGGCAGCAGATGGGCCTGCCAGTGACGGATGCGCGGGTGACCGGTAAAGTGCCGGCCGACAAACAGACCGTGTGGCGTTTCCCGGTAGGTGTGTACTGAACGCACCCCGGTGTTTGTGTGATGAGACATGGCCAGCACGTCGTGGCGCTCCACCTTGACGGGGTGGGCGTGGACAGATTGAAGCACCGCCGGTTCTGCCATAGTCGCCATGTGCCAGCGTAGCCACCCGGAGAATGAGAAACCTTGACGCGACCTGAAGTTTTCAGGCCGCCTGTCAGGACAGGATGGGCAGGGCGTCGAGCATGGCAAAGTCATTGGGCACGAACAGGCTGCCCTCGGTGGTGCCCTGGTCGGACAGGGCCGAGAGGCGCTCGGCAAGCGCAGTGCGGCTGAGGTCGCCGTTCAGGAAGCGGCGGTGCAGCGAGGTCACCTCGCGGACCTGGGTGGGAGTCTCGTGCACGAATTCCAGCCGGAAGTCGCGCAGACCCGCGTCCAGCCAGTCCTGCAGATGCGAGGCCGCCACCTGGGGCCGCCCCTCGAACACGGTGTTGCGGCAGCCGACGTCAGCCATCACCGGATGGGCCACGCCACGTTCGTCACGCAGGGCCACGCGGTGGCTCTCGCAGGGGTGGCCGCAGTTGGTGTAATCGGTGCCCTCTGACATGAAGCGGCTGAACACACAGTGCTCGGTGTGGAAGACCGGCAGGTGCTGGTAGGCGATGACCTCCAGCACCTGGGGCCCCACCAGCCCGGCCAGTTCGGTGATCTGCTGCGCGTTGAGGTCATGCGTGGGGGTGATCCGGCTCAGGCCTAGATCCAGCAGCGCTCGGGCAGTCAGCATGTTCGCGGCGTTCAGGCTGAAGTCGCCGGTCAGTTCGGGGACGGAGCCCTCGGAACCCGTCACACCCTGCAATCCCTCCAGCAACCCGCCCGAACGCACCAGGATCGGGGCGTCGAGCGACAGCAGGAACTTCTGCAGGTTCTGCTCGGTCGGCTTCAGGATGCGGGGGCTGGCCACCCGGACCGGAATGCCGGCGGCCTTCACGCGCTCCACGCTGGGTTTCAGGCCGTACAGCTCCAGGTAGTCCAGGGTAATGGAATCTGGGCGCTCCTCCAGCGCCGCGTCGAGTTGCTCGGGCGTACGCACCAGGACGTGCAGGTGGGCCGGAGTCTGGACCGGGCTGGGCTTAACGCCCGCCACCGTCTTCAGCACCTCGTCCAGACGGGACGCGATACGGCGTTCCGGGGCCTGAGCGCGCAGCGCCGTCAGCTGTTCCGAAGCGGCACGCCGCAGGGCATTCAGCACGCTGACCGGGAGGAAACCGGCGCCTCGCAGGTCGGTGGTCAGGGCCGCCAGATGGTAGGGCGTCCCGCCCAGTTTGCCCAGCTGCTCCCGCAGGCTCGCCTCGTCCAGCGCACGGTTGCGGGCCTCGGACAGAGGAGCGTCGCCCACCACGGTCACGCTGCGGCCCTGCTCGTCAGTGAGGGTCAGGGCCGGCACCTCACCGACATGGCCGGTAAAGTGGGCATTTACCGCCCGGGTATGCAGGGGGTCTGCCGTTTCGAGCAGCGGCCTGACGCGGGCAGCCAGCGTGGGGTCCTGGGTGCGCCACACCAGATCTCCGTCGCGCACGCGGCGGCCGTCAACGGCACCACGGCCGAACCGCAGCTCAGCTACGGCACCGGCCGGGACGTCCTCGACCTGCCGGCCACCCTGCCACAACCCGTACAGGAATCCACCCTCTTCGCGGCCCTCGGGGGTGCGCCAGTTCGCCGGGTCAAACACCAGACCGTCACCGGGTTTGACGCTTTGAGTCAGCTCGACCAGCACGCCACGCTCGGTCACGCCACGTACGGTCCCCACCTGAACGCCACGGTGACGGGGCGCCCGGCCACGAACCACCGTCTGATGGTTGGTGCCGGCCATGAAGTGCGGGCCCAGCCCACGCGAGTACACCTGTTCCAGGTCCTGCTCTTCCTGCGGCGTGACGCTCAGCGGTAGACCGGCCCAGGCCTCGTCCACGGCCTTGCGGTACGCGGCGGTGGTCAGGGCAACGAATTCGGCGTCCTTGTAGCGGCCCTCAATTTTCAGACAGTCGACGCCGATACGCACCAGCTCCGGCACCTGATGCAGCGCGTACAGGTCACCCGGCGAGAGCAGATAACGGGCGTCACCCAGATCGCGCTCCTGGCCGTCTACCAGCAGGTCGTAGGGCAGCCGGCAGGCCTGGGCACACTGGCCCCGGTTGGCGCTGCGTCCACCCCAGGCCTCGCTGGAGAAGCACTGTCCGGAGTAGCTCACGCACAGCGCGCCGTGCACGAAGGTCTCCAGTTCCATGTCGGTAGAACGCGCAATCCGCTCAATGTCGCGCAGCGAGAGTTCGCGGCCCAGGACCACCCGGCTGGCCCCGAAGCGTCCGGCCAGCTCTGCGCCCTCGGCGGACGTGATGCTCATCTGGGTCGAGCCGTGGATAGGCAGGTCGGGGCAGATTTCGTGCGCCAGCCGGGCCACCCCGTGATCCTGCACGATAATCGCGTCCACGCCGGATTCGGCCAAGTGCATCAGCTGGCGCTCGGCCTGCCGCAGTTCACGGTCGAAGACCAGCACGTTGAAGGTGACGAAGCCCATGACGCCACGCTCGTGCAGGCCACGCATGATGTCGGGCAGCGCTTCCGCCTCAAAGCCGACCTTGGCGCGTGCGTGAAATCCCCGTACGTCGCCCTTGGGGGCGTTCACGCCAAAAAAGACCGCGTCGGCGCCAGCCTCCACGGCGGCACGCAACTGGGCCTCACCGCCTACCGGGCTCATGACTTCAGGTTTTCTACGCACGCGCGACATAACGGGTCAGTGTAGCGACCCGGCCGGTCTGGAGCCAACGTCTGGCGCCACAGTTGGGCGCCGTGCAAGGTGCCGAACTCAGATGCCCAGCAGTTCAGCGTGCGCTGCGTGGCCCGCCGACCAGTCCGTCACGGGCTGACCTGCCCGGACCAGCATCACCGGAATTGGCGAGTGGTGCGCCACGGCCTCGGCGACGCTGCCCATCAGGGCGCGGCCCAGGCCGCTGCGGCCATGGGTGCTCATCACCAGCAGATGGGCGCCTTCCTCACGCGCGACGTCCAGAATCGCGCGGGGAATGGAACGGCCGCCCGATGTCACCACCCGGACCTGGGCGCCCGGCACGCAACATTCCAGCCGGCGCCGCAGTGACTGCTCCTGGGCCAGGCACTCGGCTGGTGACATGGACGGGATATACCCGAACTCACCGGCCAGGGGCGGGTCGGGGTCCGGCTGAATGGCCACCACCATCAGCTCGGCGCCCAGCGCTCCGGCCAGGCTACAGGCGTGGGCCAGCGCTTCGTTGGCCAGCGGGCTGCAGTCGGAGGTCACCATCACTTTGGTCATCTACATCGCCTCCTTGAGAAAAGGACGTGGAGTGCCTTATGGAGAAAGTGAACCGTGGGGTTGCCTCTATGGTACAGGGCAGGCCGGCGGGCGCGGTAGCCTGCAGCATGATTCGGGTCTTATTTGTAGGAGACGTCTTCGGGCAACCCGGGAGGCGCCTGCTTTCGGCGCATCTGCCGGACCTGCGCCGGACCGTGGATTTTGCCGTGGTCAACATGGAAAACGCCGCCGGAGGCTTCGGGTTGCACCGCGACGCGGCCGAGGCCGCCCTCCGGGCCGGCGTGGACTGCATGACCCTGGGCAACCACGCCTGGCACCACAAGGACGTGTACTCGCTGATGCTCGACGAGATCAGCTATCCCATCGTGCGGCCCATCAATTACGCCGACCCCGGCACGCCAGGATTCGGCTGGCGGACCTTCGAAGTGAAAAACGAGCGGTTGACCGTCGTCAACGTGCTGGGCCGCGTCTTTATGGAAGCCGTGTCCAACCCTTTTCGGGCCATGGACGAGCTGCTGGAACGCAAGGATCTGGGCAACGTGCTGGTGGACATTCACGCCGAGGCGACCAGTGAGAAGCAGGCCCTGGCCTGGCATCTCGATGGCCGGGTGGCGGCTGTGATCGGCACCCACACGCATGTGCCCACCGCCGATACCCGCATCCTGCCTAAGGGCACGGCCTACCAGACCGACGCCGGCTTTACCGGACCCCACGACTCGGTGATCGGCAGCGACCAGGAGGGCCCGATCCAGAAGTTCCTGACCGAGCGCCCCCACCGTTTTGGCGTTGCCGAGGGCTGCGCGGAACTGAACGGGGTGATTGTCCAGATGGAGGCCGGCCGGGCACATAGTGTGGAGCGCTACCGTTACATCGAAGAGAGCTGAGGCTGTGAGAGCCACAGCCGGCAGCGCACAGGGAGGGCGGGATGGGCATTCGCAGTGACGTGAATCTGCTGGGCAGAACCCTCGGGCAGGTGTTGAAAGAGCAGGAGGGCGAGCCCTTCTTCGAACTGGTGGAACGCACGCGGGCCCTGGTGCGCGAGGTCCGCGCAGGGGGCGACGACACCGAGCTGAGCGCCATGCTCGCGGGACTGTCTGGCCCCGAGGCCGGGCGGCTGGCCCGCGCTTTTACGTGGTACTTCCAGCTGGTCAACCTGGCCGAGGAATACGAACGGGTGCGGGTGCTCAGCAGCGCGGAAGGTGTGAGGCCCCAGAGCCTGGAACAGGCCCTGCTGGACCTGAAAGCGCAGGGCCTGAGTGCCCAGGAAGTCGAGGCCCTGCTCTCGCGGCTGGACCTGGGCCTGACCTTCACGGCCCACCCCACCGAGATGCGCCGCCGCACCGTGCGTGGTCACCTGGTCGAGGTGGCCCGCGCCATTCCCGAGTTGAGCCAGCCCACGCTGGCCGAGGACGCCACCGAGCGGATCACCGCGCACGTGGAGGCGATGTGGTCTACCCCCGAGCTGCGCCGGCTCAAGCCCACGGTGCTGGACGAGGTCAAGGGCGGCCTGAGCTACATGCCCAGCATCGCGCGGGCGCTGCCCATGCTGCAGCGCGACCTTTCGCGGGCCTTCGAACGGGTGTACGGGCACAGCAGCGAGGCCCAGTTGCCCCTGAGCTTTACCTCCTGGATGGGCGGGGACCGCGACGGCAACCCCTTCGTGACGCCGCAGGCCACCCACGATGCCCTGGCCCTTCACCGGGAGCGGGCCCGTGAGGTGCTGGTCTCCACCATTGCGCAGGCCTACGCGGACCTCAGTCAGGAGCAGGAGGGCCAGGAGCCCTACCGCCAGGAACTCCGGGCCCTGCACAACGCTGTGCGTGACGGTGAACAGGTAGAGCTGCTGCCGCGCCTTGAGGCCCTGTACCGGCGGCTGTGCACCGAGGGACAGCGGCGCAGCGCCGATCAGCTGCTCACACCGCTGCTCACCGTCGCGCGGGTCTTCGGGCAGCATCTGGTCAGCCTGGACATCCGCGAGCACTCGGCACAGACCGGCGCGGCTGTGGCAGCCCTGCTGAAGGCCGCAGGCGTGGAAGACGACTACGAGGCCCTGGCCGAGCATGCCCGGCAGGAAGTGCTGACCCACGAGTTGCGTTCGCGCCGGCCGCTGTGGCCCGCCGGGGAGCCGCTGCCTGAGGCCCTGGAAACCGCCATCGGACCCATCCGGCAGGTGCAGGCAGCAACCCGGCTGGTGGGCCCGCGCTCTTTCGGCCGCTACATCGTGAGCATGTCCGAGAGTGTCAGCGATGTGCTCGAACCGCTGATCCTGGCCCGGGAAGTGGGCTTCCGGGCGCTGCCGGTGCCGCTGTTCGAGACGCTCGATGACCTACAGCGCGCGCCGCAGGTGGTCTGGGAACTGCTGAGCATCCCGGAATACCGCGCCGCCCTGGGAGACGACGTTCAGGAGATCATGCTGGGCTACAGCGACAGCAACAAGGACGCGGGCTTTCTGGCAGCCAACTGGGCGCTGCACGAGGCGCAGCGCGCCATCAGCGACGTGTGCCGCCGGGCCGGCGTGCGCTGGCGTTTCTTTCACGGGCGCGGCACCAGCATCGGGCGCGGCGGCGGCCCGGCGTCGCGGGCCATCCTGGGTCAGCCGGCCGGCACCATCGACGCGGGGCTGCGTATCACCGAGCAGGGCGAGGCACTGGCCGACAAGTACAGCCACCCGGTCCTGGCCCGGCGAAACCTGGAGCAGGCCCTGTATGGCGTGCTGCTGGCCGCCGCACGACCGGCGGTGGCTCCGCCCGAAGCGTGGACCCGCGGCATGGACGCGGCCGCCCGGGCCAGCGCAGCTGCCTACCGCGCCCTGGTGGACGACCCGGGTTTCCTGCCGTTTTTCGAGGCAGTGACGCCCATTCACGAAATCGCCCGGCTGAACATCGCTTCACGTCCGGTGCGGCGGCCCGGCGCGCCGACCCTGGGGAACCTGCGCGCCATTCCCTGGGTCATGAGCTGGACCCAGAACCGGGCCAACCTGCCCGGATGGTACGGCCTGCACGAGGGCCTGGACACCCTGGGCGTGGAGCTGGCCCGCGAGATGTACCGCGACTGGCCGTTTTTCCGCACCGTGCTGGACAACGCCCAGATGAGTCTGGCCAAGAGTGACCCACAGATTTTCGACGAGTACCTGCGTCTGATGGGCGAGCACCCACTGGCCACGCAGCTCAAGGCGGCCTATCAGGCCACGGTGGACCTTGTTCAGGACGTGGTGGGCGCATCGCTGATGGCCGGCGAGCCGCGCCTGAAGGAAAGCATCGCGCTGCGCAACCCCTACATCGACCCGATTCACCGGATTCAGGTCGAGCTGCTGCGCCGCAGCCGCAGCAAGGAAGGCGGCCTGGACGAGTTCGAGGTGCCGCTACTGCTCAGCATCCAGGGCATCGCGGCGGGCGTGCGCAACACTGGCTGAGAAAACACCTGTTAAAGCAAGGGGCATCCAGGGGGACGCACGGGCGGGCTGGAGCAGTTCTCCGAATTCCGCCACCGAGAAGACATGCTTTCGGCGGCTCCATTCTGCGTCCTGCTCGGCATAATCCGCTCGCTCCGCTCGGTCAAAAAGCTGCAATCTTTTTGACAGATGCTCTAGGATTCGTCCATGCGCCGCTCTTTGCTGCTGGCCGCCTTCCTGAGTACAGGAAGCGCGCAGGCCCAAACCTCCCTGCCCTCCTTCGAGGGCCAGATCATCTATCAGGTGATGCCGGACCGGTTCTTCGACGGCAATCCTGGCAACAACGCGGATGTAGACCGCAACAGTCTGCGCGCCTGGCATGGCGGCGACCTTCCTGGCCTGACGGCCAAACTGGGGCACATTAGCCGGTTGGGCGCCACAGCCGTGTGGCTGACCCCGGTCTACCGGCAGCAGATGGCGAATTCGTTTGATACCGCTGGATACCACGGCTACTGGCCGGCGGATTTCCGGGATGTCGACCCACACTTCGGCACGCTGGCCGATTTCGACACCTTCGTCAAAGCCGCGCGTGAGGCAAAAATGCGCGTGGTTCTCGATCAGGTCGTCAACCATTACGGCTACGAGGCGCCGGCCGTGAAGGCCAATCCCAGCTGGTTTACGCCCCAGGCCCGCTGCGAGGCCAGCGCCGACAAGGATGTGGACTGCCCGCTCTCCGGTCTGCCTGACCTGGACCAGAGCCGCCCGGAGGTCCGGCGGATGCTGCTGGAAAACGCGGATTTCTGGCGCAACCGTGGTGTCGATGCCTTCCGCTACGACGCCATTAAGCACGTGCCGGGAGACTTTCTGAAAGAGGTGCTGGCCCGTGACCGCGCCGCCGGTACCTGGACTCTAGGTGAATGGTTCGACGCCGACACCGGCACGGTGGCTGACTGGCAGAAAGCTGGCTTCGACAGCCTGTTCCTGTTCAGCCTGCAGCGGGCCATGCGCGACAGTCTGATGAGCGGCCAGAGCCTGAGCCGGGTCAGCGCTGTGCTGGAGCGTAGCAGCGAACTGCCGCGGCCCGGTGAGGTCGCCCTGTTCCTGGACAACCACGACATCCCGCGCTTTGCCCAGGGCAGCCTGTTCGAGGATGAAGGTCAGGCCCGCACCCGCTACGCCCTGCGCGCCCTGATGACCCTCAAAGGCGTGCCGGTGCTGTATCAGGGCATCGAAATTGCGATGCGCGGCGGCCCGGACCCGGACAACCGGCGCGATATGCGTTTTGAGAACGTGTGGACGCCGGCAGAGCGCAACGTATTCGAAGCGGCACAGGGCGCCGTGGCTGCCCGCAAAGCAAGTGCCGCCCTGAGCCTGGGCTCCCAGACCCTGCTGCCCGTGCCGGTGAGCCTGCAGGACGACCTGCTGCTGCTGACCCGCGAGAAAGACGGCCAGCGCGTCCTGGCAGCATGGCACGGCGGTAAGGACCGTAAGACGTACAGCATCAAGCTGGCTGGCCTGGGGCTCAAGACCGGTGAGCAGGCCGTCACGCCGTCGCTGTACGCCGGTCAGAACGCCAAAGTCAGCGTCCGCGGTGGCTACCTGCACATCAGCGTGGACGGCAAGGACGCTGCAGCGTTTGCGCTGAAATGACGCAGACCAGCGTCCTGCTGTGGCTGCCGGAACTCGACCGGTGGATCGGGCAATGGCGTCAGACGGTTCCAGCCGCGAGGCGCGGGGTGGCGCCGCACATCTCATTGCTGTTTCCCTGGGTAGCGCCGGAGCCCACGCCTGACCATCTGGCCCGGTTGGAGGCCTGCCTCAGAGGGGCCGCGCCCTTCAGTGTGTCTTTTGCCCACGTTGGACGGTTTCCAGGTCTGCTGTGGCTGGCACCGGAACCGTCCGTACAGGTCCGCGCCATGATGTGGACCATCGCGCAGGCCTTTCCGGAAACCCCTCCGTACAGCGGAAAACATCCCGATCCGGAGCCACATTTGACAGTCGCCAGAGGAAGCGAAAGCGAACTCGACGTCATCGAATCCGGATTGAAGGCACTTCTTCCTGAGCTTGTGAAGGTCCGGCACCCGGTAGACCGGGTCACCGTGGCGCAGAAAGGCTCAGACGGACGCTGGCGGGTGGCCTATGAATTTCCGCTGACAGGAGGCTGCAAACAATGAGCCGGAGCTCTGCCGTATGGTTATGAAATGGACGGCAGGTGGTTTGATTACAGGCCAAAGCCATCCTTGTCCATGTAGCCTGCAAACATCCAGGCGAGGTGAGAAAAGCGTCGTGCAGCTGTTACGCTTCCGGCATGCGCGAAGGGTACCTCTATGCTCCGGCACAGAAAGAACTCTTTAATGGGGTGAAGCCAGGTGACCGGGTGAGCACGGGCCGCCTGACCCGACCCTGGCTGGCTGTGACACATGAGGTCACGTCGGTGCTGGTATCCGGCTGGCCCGGACGTCTATTGCGTGTAAGTGTGGTGGAGCCGCAGACCGAGGCGGAACAGGTGGCCATGAAGGAAGCCAACGCTAACCTGGGTCGAGCGCCAGCCTTCACGCGTGCACTGGCAGTGGACGTGCTGGAAGAGCTGTCCCCCGGGCTGGTGTTCGGGCAGCATGGTGACGTGATCCTGCCGGTGATCGATCTTGCCTGGCGGATAGATGAACGTACCGCGCGGGCGCTGCTCGCCGCCGAACACCCACGAGCAGGCGAGGTCTACCAGACTGCTTGGGACCAGCGGCTGGAACATCACCCGGTGCCGACACCAGCGCCTGATGGCTTTTCGCGGTCAACCACACCAATTGGCATGCCAGGGTCGCCTATCGGGACCTGTCCACTACTGATCAGTGGCGGGGTCCGGGAGTCGGCGCGTCGGGCTTGGGGTGAGGCCGCCGAGTACCTGGAACATGATGAACCCGTGCTGGCCGAACCATGGACCAGTGCTGTCTTCTCCTTGCTGCATGCAGCGTTCGCCCTGGGCGCGCCGGATCATGTGGAGGAACCTGAAGTGCTTCTTCAGGCCTGGCGCACAGTGCACAGGGATGGAGACGTGCCCGCCTTTACCAATACGCAGTAGTCGCAAAGAAAGACTGGTACCCGGCCGGGTCGGCTGGCTGAGCAAAGTACAGGCACGGCCCTCTGCATTTGCCGTAGCGGCTCATCATCTTTCTGCATACACGAATCAAAGAGCCCTGTAGGAGCGAAGCCGCCCGTCAGCTCTCTGCGTACTGTTTGATACTCAGGACCCGGCTCGCGCCGGTCTGGTCGGTGGTCACGCCCCACAGGGCCTGGGCGACTTCCATGGTCGCCTTCTGGTGGGTGACCAGCAGAAACTGGGCTCCCCGCTCGCTGAACAACTTCAGAAAGCTCGTAAACCGGCGGATGTTCGCCTCGTCCAGCGGCGCGTCTACCTCATCCAGCACGGCCAGAGGCAGACCGCCGGCGCTGCCCTCACCGCCGGCATGGTTCAGGGCAAACAGAAAGGCCAGGCCCGCCATGGTTCGTTCTCCGGCCGACAGCAGGGTCATGCTGCGGGTGCGTTTGCCGCGTGGCTGCACCGCCAGCCTCAGACCACTGAGGCGTCCGCTTTCGGTCAGTTCGGCTTCGAGTTCGCCCTGGCCTCCCAGCAGTTCGGCGCTGTAGTCCCGAAAGGCTGCGTTCACCCGGTCAAAGGCCGCGCGGGTGGCGACCGTCTCGGCCTGCTCCAGTTCCCCGAGATGGCCACGCAGTTCGTCGCTGGCCGCCTGCGCATCGTTCAGCTCTGCCTGCTGGGTCTGAAGAAGGGTCAGCTCCTCGGCGTGATCGGCCTCGGCACGGGCGTTGACCGGCCCCAGGTCTTCCAGGGTGCTGCGGGCGCGGGTCAGTTCGGCCGTCCACTCACGGGGGGTACCCAGCGGGCTGGCACCATCCGGCAGGCCGTCAAGGCTGCCCTCTCGCCGGGCAATCAGCAGTCTCAGCTCGTCAAGGCGGGCCCGGGTTTTGTTCTGGGTGCCGATCAGGTTCGCGTAGGCCTGCGCCGCCTGCTCACGGGCATACTCGGCGCGGGGGAATTCGTTCTCGTCCAGGGTGCCCAGAGCCGCCGTGCGCCGTGCAACCTCGGCCGCAGCGGCATTCAGGTGGGCTCCCTGCGCCTGGGCAGCCTGGGTGTTGGTGTCCAGCCGTTCTCTCAGGTCTGCGGCCCGCGCCCGCCCAGTGCGGTAGGCCTTCCAGGAAGCGTCAAGTTCCCGGCCCTGCGCCAGGGCCTCTGCAGCGTGCCGCTCCTGGGCCCGGCCCTGCTCAGCGGCGGACCGTGCAGCCACCAGATCGGCCTCCAGGGCGCTCAGGTCCAGATCGGGCAGCGGTGCCCCCGGATCCTGTGGGGCCGGTTCCAGGCGCTCCTGCAGCCGGTCACGGTGGGTGGTCAGGCTACGAATCTGTGCTTCCAGTTCCGTGACCCGGCGCTCGGCCTCCCGTTCCTCGCGTGCGGCACGTTCACGTACGGCCAGCAGGGCGTCGTGCTGCCCAGAGCTGCCCTCCAGCCCGGCCCGGACCTTTTTCAGCTCCGCGCCGAGCCGGTGCGCTGCGGCGTCGGCGTCCTCCAGTTCGTCGTCCAGTTCCTGAAACCGGCGCTGGTCGGCCAGGACGCCGGTACCTGTGTCGCGCAGGCGTCCACCAGTGATGGCTCCACCGGGCTCGACCAGTTCCCCGTCCAGCGTGACCAGGCGTGGGCGGCTCTGATACCTGCGCGCGATGCCGTTGGCTGCGCGCAGATCCCGCACCACCAGGGTGTCGGCCAGAATGGCCTCGCCCACCAGCGGGGGATCGGTGGGACACAGGTCCGCCAGATTGCCGATCACACCGTCCTCGCGGAGCAGACCGGCGTCACGGCGGGGACGGGCCCGGATCAGGTCCAGCGGCAGAAAAGTTGCGCGCCCACCAGCACGGCGCAGTTCCTCGATAATCTCGCGGGCGTCGTCGGCGCGCGATACCACGATCTGTTCCAGACGCCGGCCCAGCGCGGCGCCTAAGGCGGTTTCGTACTCAGCAGGAACGCTCAGCAGGTCCGCCACACTGCCCACGATGCCAGGATGCTCCAGCCGCAGCGCGTTGCGAGCCCCTTCGCCGTAGCGGGCATAGCTGTTCAGGGCGGCCTCAAGCCGTTCGCGTTCCCGCCGCAGCGGCGCCACACTGGCGTTCACGCGTGCCAATTCACTGCTCAGGTGCCGCTCGTGGTGAAGCGCGGCGTCGCGGGTACCACCCAGCGCGGCAAAGGCCTGTTCCGCCTGCTCGCGCGCCGAGCGGGCGCTGCCGAAGCGTTCGGTGGCTGCCGCCAGGCTGTCGTGGGCCTGTTCGAGGTTTCCCTCGGCCCGCAGTAGTTCGGCATGCAGGGTGTCGCGGCTGGCGTCCGCGCGGGCCAGTTGCTCGGCCACGCGGGTTGCCTGGGCGCGGGCGCGGGTCAGTTCAGCCTCCAGCGTCCGGGCGCGCCGTTCGGAGGCCTCGGCTGCCGAACGGGACGTGTGCACCGCCGCGTCCAGCGTCAGCAGGTCCGGGGCTGGCCGGGCTGGCATCTGACTGGGCAGGCTGCTCAGTTCATGTTGGAGGGTCTCCCCTTCCCGGCGCAGGTGGGCGTGGTACCGCTCGGCCTGGGCCTGGGCCTCACGCGCCGCGTTCAGGGCGTCCAGGGCGCCACTGTAGGCCTCGCGCCGGGCCCGCGCCTCCTGTGCCCGTTCACGCGCCTGTTCGACGGCGGCCGCAGCTGCCTGAACCTCGGCGCCTTGCATTACGCTCCTGGCCTCCAGGCCAGCAGCCTCGGCGGTCGCTCCCGCAATCTCGCGCCGCAGGGTCAGATGCCGCTCGCGGCGCAGGGCGTCTTCCAGGGTCAGAACCCGGGCACTCAGGTCACGGTGCTGACGCGCTGCCTGTGCAGCCTTCTGGAGCCGCGCCACTGCCGCCTCGCGTTCGTTCAGCACCAGCCTCAACTGCTCCAGAGCGGTGTCCGCGTCCCGCAGACGGGCCTCGGTTTCCTGACGGGCCGTCACGGCCCTCGACAGACCGGCCGCCTCCTGCACGTAACCCAGCAGGGTTCTGCCTTCGGCCTGCACCACCCCACTGACCTCGCCCTGGCCGATCACGGCCAGCCCACCTGGGCCCAGACCGGTTCCCCGCAGGGCTCCCTGAACGTCGCGGGCCCGTACGGGGCGTCCTCCCAGGTCCTGCTCGGCTGCGCCGTCACGGTAGATCCGCCGGGACAGGTTCACCCGGCCTTCTGAGGTACTCAGTTCCAGCTGGACCTCGGCCAGCCCCAGTGGAGCTTTGCCCCCGCTGCCATGGAAAATGAGTTCCGTACCGCGCCCGGCCCGCAGTTCGCGGGCGCGTGCCTGATGGGTCACCCAGCGAATCGCCTCGACCACGTTGCTCTTGCCCGAGCCGTTGGGGCCGATCACGGCACTGACTCCGGGACCGAATTCCAGCCGGGTCCGGTCGGCAAAACTTTTGAAGCCCTGAAGGGTAATGCTGTGCAACATAACGGATCAGGACCTGGAACTCAGCCCACCTCGGGTCAGACAGTGGTGAAACCCTTGACCGAGGGTGGGGGGCTGCTCAGGTCCGGAACGCTCCTTTCTGGCCCGGGGGACATCCTGTTCTGATCATGTGGCTCACACCAGACTGGCCCATCACTGGTCGGGCCATCACTGATCGGCACAGTCGCGTCCGGTAAAGGCCTCGCGCAGGTCCAGGTGACCGAGGGTCTCGATGTTCTTGCCGTCCAGCAGGAATGTCACGTCCTGACCCTTGAGGCCAAGCAGGGTGCGGGTCATGCTGCACAGCAACATCCGTTCACCGCTGGTGCCGTACCGGAGCTTGCCATAGGTGGCAGGCATGTCCACGTAATAGTGGCCGCTGCGCAGGTAGACCTTGGGCGCCGCGGTTCCTTTCGGCACCAGCCCCAGATGGTCGCGGTCGTTGGGGCCACCCGCCCAGACGTTGAGCGCGGCCTGTGCCAGCGTCCCGGCGTCCTGCTGGGTCACCTGCACGGTGCGGGTCTCGGCCTTCAGGGCCTGAACCTGCGGATCGGTGAAGTACACCTTGACCTTCAGCGCGGTGCGCTGGGCAAGCTCGAGCTTGGGAGCTTCCGGCGTATCGGGAGTCCGCTTGACCGCCTGCAGCGCCAGGACCGAGGCGCCCAGCAGCACCAGCGTTACCACGTTAAACAGGGAAAACACGCGTTTCACCGTGCCACCCCCTGGGCACCGAGATTGGCGTTGTTGTTGGCCCGGGCCGTCAGGTAGGTGGCCACTGACCGGGCCAGGGCATTGGCCATCGCCTGCAGGCGCCGGTCAACCGCCAGCCGGGCCAGGTCCTCGGCGTTGCTGGCCCAGCCGAGTTCCATCAGCAGCGCCGCCTGGGGGGCCTCGCGCAGGGTCAGCACACGGGAGGTAGTGTCCTGGTTGGCCGCCACCCCGCCTCCCTTGAGTTCGCCCCGCAGCAGCTCTCCCAGCTTGCGGGTGCCGCCCGCGTTGCCGGCCACGAGCGTGCCGTAGGGCGGAGCATTTCCCGCACGGATGGCGTTGATGATCTGCGCACTCGACTGACCGGACTGCTCATAGACGGTGACCCCGCTGCGTTTGGCACCCGGCAGGCGGCCCAGGTCCAGTGCGAGGAAGACGTCACTTTGACGCGCGAGTTCCAGCTTGGTCCGCAGATTCATGGCGCTCGCCGAATCCCGCGTCACTCGCACCTGCCACCCGGCGCCGCTCAGCAGCTCGGCAGCGCGGCGGGCCACCTCCAGGGTCACGTCCCGGCCTGCACCCTCTACCCGCATGGGGTCAAGAACAATCAGCGGGCGCGTCACGTGCTCCAGCAGGGCGGGGCTGGTCCGCACGATTCCCGGTCCCGCATCAATCACCACGCGCACGCTGCCCGGCCGGACCACCTTGTAGACCCGCACGCCACTGGCAGCCGTCAGTGGAAAGGTCAGTTGCAGATTGTCCTTCTCGCGCGTGACTTCGGCCCGGGGCACGAAAGCACCCCGGGTGGTGTATTTGCGCGGTTCACCTTTGAGCCCGCGCAGGGTCACCACCACATTGGCCCCGCGCTGCTCGTCAATCACTTCCACGTCACGGCTCAGGTCCAGCACCAGACGGTCGGCGTCCTTGCCGGCGCGGCTGCTGACCCCCTGAAGGGTTGGGGCGGCCACCCGGAAGTTCCCGGGTTCGTACTTGGCACCCAGACCACGGGCCAGGGTATCGAGCGGCAGATACACGTTGCCGTTGATCAGGGTGGCGGCCCGGGCCTGAACGCGCCGGGTATCGAGCTGCACCGTGTTGAAATCGGTGGTGGCCCGCTGCTGGTCCTCGTCGATGGGCAGCAGCAGCGTGTGCCCCAGCCCGGTCACGCGAAGCAGGCCGCCGTCGCGCGACACGTTGAGCAGGGCACTGAGGGTCTCCTGGCTGGCGTACTCGGCGCCGTACAGGTTGACACTCTGTACCTGCTTACCCGCCAGCGTCAGCTTGCTCAGGGCAATCTGGGCCTCAGCAAGCCCAGCTCCCAGCAGCCCGGCACCCAGCAGAGCGGCCGGCACCAGGGGCCACAGGAAGGACGTGCGAGCGCCCCGTTTCATAGCTCTCTCAACTCGCGCCGCACCGTTTTCTCTGCATCCGCGCGCCGCTTGTCATGCAGTTTCTTGCCGCGGGCCAGGGCCAGTTCCACCTTGAAATACTGGCCTTTCTGATAAAGCCGGGTGGGCACCAGGGTCAGGCCCTTCTGCTCCAGGCCCTTTTTGAGTTTCAGAATCTCCATGCGGTTCAGCAGGAGCCGCCGGGTGCGCCGGGGCTCGTGGTTGTTGTAGGTCGCTTCCTTATACACCGGAATGTAGAGGCCTTCGAGGTCGACATTGCCGCCGTGAAGCCGGGCGAAGGCGTCACGGAAATCCACGCCGCCGGCACGAATGCTCTTGACCTCGCTGCCTGTCAGGCTGATGCCCGCCTCGAAGCGCTCCAACAACTCGTACTCGTAATGAGCGCGGCGGTTCGTGTACACGCGCGGCATTCTACAGCATGGCCCGCTGGACTTTTCCGCACAGCCGGCAGGGCGTTGGGACGCGGCGGGCCCGGCCCGCAGAGCATCCTTGGAAGTCAGGCCACGAAAGTCCGAATCAGAAACAGGTTATTTCCGGGGCGGGCGGCTGGGGCGAACCTCCACCCGGCTGGGCAGGGTCCGCTCGGGCATATTCAGCAGGTCCACCGTCAGCTGCGCAATGTCCTCCGGCTGAATCTTCCAGGCATCGGCCTCGCTGGGTGTGTGTCCCCCAAAATGCGTTGCCACACTGCCAGGCATGATCTGTGTCACCTTGATGCCACGGTCTCGCAGGTCCAGGTTCAGGACCTCCGAGAGCCCATTGAGGCCAAATTTACTGGCGTTGTAGGCGCCGCCGCCCGGGAGTGGATTCCTGCCTGCCAGACTGGAGAGCGTGAAGATATATCCGCCCCGCTGCGACAGCGCGCCGATGGCGGCCTTGACCGTGTAAAAGGCGCCGCTGAGGTTGGTCTGGATCATGCTGTCCCAGTCCTCGATGCTCAGTTCCGCGACGTTCATGAAGCGCCCCACGCCGGCATTGACGAACAGGACGTCCAGGCCTCCGTAAGCCTGCACGTGCTGATCCACCTCGCGCTGCAATGAGGCGGCGTCACGCACGTCGCACGCCACCCCGCGCGCCTGCCCGCCCTGCCTTTCACCAGCAAGTTCACCGGCTGCGGCCTCCACCTCATCCTGGTGGCGGCTGGTGATGGTCACGGCGTAGCCCTCGTGAACCAGCGCGCGCGCCACGGCCAGCCCTATGCCCTTACTGGCGCCAGTGATAAAAGCACTTTTACTGGGAGGTGTCTGCGTCATGCGGGCACGCTAACACGCGAACCCAGGGAGTGACCTTGAGGCACCGCCAAGACAACGCCAGGAACAGAACAGGAACAGGCCCGCCTGGAGACCTGTTCCTGTCCGTTGCGTGGCACCTCAGGGCAAACGCTGTGCCAGCCGGTCAAACACAAAATTGGCGGCGTCAGCCTGGTGCTGCCACAGGGTCAGTAACGAGTGCTGTTCGTTCATCACGACCTGAGGCCCCTCGGGAAGCGCGAAGGTCAGGCGCGCAGTCAGCTTGCCCCAGGGCAGCAGGGCGCCGGGCGCCACCAGTTCCGGACTGACCCGGATCACGCCAGCCGCCTTGGGATCTGTCGTGATCGTCGCCTTGGGATAGCGGCGCTTGATGGCGTCCCCGGAATCCTTGCGCATGGCCTTCAGGACACCTTGCCGCTGATCGCCACTGATCAGGTTGGGATTGCCCCTGATTTCCGGATCCAGGATCAGATAGGTGGCGCTGGACAGGCGCTGGGCATTCCAGCTGGGTGGCGTACCCTGCTGGGCAGAGGCGCTCAGCGCCACTCCCAGGGTCAAAGTGGCCAGGATGAACTTCGTCTGCTTGATCATGAGCTCCAGTTCACCACACGGTTTCTGACGCCTCGTGAGTGCCCGCAGGTCTGGCCTGCCTGATTCGTGCGTATCCCAGGGTTGTGGAAGCGGGCAGCCGGCGCGTTAAATTCAGGACATGCATGAACTGATGACCATCATGCGGCGCCTGCGCGCACCGGACGGCTGTCCGTGGGACCGCGAACAGACGCACGAGTCGCTGCGTCCCTACCTGCTTGAAGAGGCAGCCGAGGCCGTGGATGCCATCGGCAGCGGCAGCCCGGCTGAGCTGGCCGGTGAACTGGGCGACGTCCTGCTGCAGGTTGCCTTCCACAGCGTGATCGCGCAGGAAGCCGGTACCTTCACCTATGAAAACGTGGAAGCTGGCATCGTGGCCAAGCTGGTGCGGCGCCACCCCCATGTCTTCGGAGACACGGTGGTGAGCGGCAGCGATCAGGTGGTCAGCAACTGGCAGGCCATCAAGGCCGCCGAGCAGGGAGGTCGACCCCGGCGTGCAGTGGACCGCGTTCCTTCTGCGCTGGGCGCTCTGTCCCGGGAGGCACAGGCCCAGAAGCTGGCCGGGATCCAGGGCGACCGCGATTCGCTGCTTCGCACCCTGCAGGAGGCCCCGGAGTCCGAAGAAGGCGTCGCTGCAGTGCTTTCAGCCGTGGTTGCCTGGGCCCGGTCAGCCGGGGTGGATGGTGAGGTGGCGCTGCGCGCCCGCACCCAGCAGGTGCTGGAACAGCTGCCGGACGAGACAACGCATGGAACGTAGTGATCCACTCGACGAGGCGTTGGCCGACCCGTGGGCGCTGTGGCTCGGTGCGCGTGCGCGGCAGGCCCTGCATCTGCCCTACTTCCGGCGGGCCGCCGTTCTGGTCGGCCTGACCCGTGAAGCCGACCCGCGCGTGCTGTTAACGCTCCGATCGGCGGATCTGCCGACCCACAAGGGCCAGATCAGCTTTCCCGGCGGCAGTCTGGAGCCGGGCGAGGGACCAGTGGAGGGTGCCCTGCGCGAAGCCTGGGAAGAGGTCGGACTGGACCCGGCGACAGTGCAGGTGCTGGGGGAACTTGATGACGTGTTTACCCCCGTCGGCTTTCACGTCACTCCGGTTCTGGCCCGCATCGAGCCTCAGCCGTCGCTGAGCGCTTCCGGGGAGGTCGCCCAGGTACTGATGCCCAGTCTGGCGGCCCTGCGCGCTGCGCCCTATACCCGGGAGTGGCGGCACCTTCCGGACGGCACGCGGGTAGCGGTCTACCACTACCCCTGGCAGGGCCACAACATCTGGGGCATGACGGCGCGGG
The DNA here is from genome assembly GCF_014647655.1 of Deinococcus malanensis. Taxonomy (NCBI): domain Bacteria; kingdom Thermotogati; phylum Deinococcota; class Deinococci; order Deinococcales; family Deinococcaceae; genus Deinococcus; species Deinococcus malanensis. Next base: position 378,041 of record NZ_BMPP01000001.1, on the reverse strand, counting down.
TGCTGCATGATCTGCTGACAGAGGGCCCAGTTTCTCTGACCATATAAAACCACTACAAGAAAAGCCCCCACCGCATGGGTGGGGACCTTGCTGGTCACTCCTTACAGCTGCTTTGGTTCCGGCTCAGCGGCTGGGGTTAATGGTGATCTGGGCGTTGCGGGTGATGTTGTAGGTGCTGGAGAAGGTGCGGTAGCCGGAAGCCATGACCACGACCTCGTGGGTGCCACGACTCAGGCGCACGTTCAGACCACCGTTGCGGATGGTGCCCACTTCATCGCCGTCAACGAACACGCGGGCGCCGTTCACCGCACTGCGGATGCTCAGGGTGAACTGGGTGGCCACGGGGGCCGGTGCAGGCGCCGCCTGGGCGAATTCCACGTTCAGGTTTGTGGTGGTTCCGCCACGGATAGTCAGGGTCGTGGTGAAGTCACGGTAACCGCTGGCCTGGACACGCACGGGGTAGGTGCCAGCCCGCAGGCTGCTGTAGGTCACGTTGGCACCGCCGAGACGCTGACCATTCAGGGTTACCAGTGCGTTATTGACGTTGGTCCCGACAAACAGGCTGCCAGTCGCCACAGGGGTACGCGCCGCCACGGTGTAGAAGGCAGTGTCACTGACCCAGCTCTTCTGGGGCAGTGGGTTGACCACGATGCTTAGCGCCTGGGCAAGGCCCGCCTGGGTCTTGGCATTTACGGTAGCGAACTGGTCCTGGGTGGTCTTGAAGCTGCTGATCTGGTCCAGGTCAAGCTCGGTCGTGCTGGCGAGTGCCAGAACCTTGTTCTGACCAATCGGGCCAGCAACCGTAAAGTTGAAGTTGTCATCAGGAGCCGGGAAGACCTTGGTGGTGCCCGCCTTGACGAAGTTCGTCTCACTCAGACGGTTGGGCAGGACCTGGTCCACGCTTCCGTCCGGGTTGACGTTGAACAGGTACACGTAGGCGTCACGGTTGACGGTGGTGCTGATGCTGATCTTGTCGCCCACACGGTAAGCAGGGTTCTGGCTACCGCTGGTGTCCTTGTCCACGCGCACACTGACACTCAGGTCAGGCTGGCTGGGGTTGACGATAATGCTCTGGGCGCTGATCTTGGGGGCGGCTGCAGCAGTGCTCAGAAGCATGGCCGCCGGAATCATCAGAAATTTGTTCATGTGGACCTCCGACCAAAGCGTAGGCGCAGCAACTTGACGGGCAATGAGTCACGCACATCGCAATATTCATGGTGCTTCAGACCACGATCAGGAACAGGGAACGGAACAGGTTGCTGATTGCAAATAGCAAAAGTTCAACGGTCAGTAGCCTCATAAGCAGGCGCCACGGTCCTGAAATCACCAGTGAAAGCCGGAGCTCTCCCTTTCCGCATCCTGCCGACGTAGACGGAGCTGAACGTGGTACCACAGGCATCAGGACGGTCCCGATCGCGCGCAAGAGTTCTTCCGGTGCAGGCGTCATGGAGGGGGAACGCCCGGGTCCGGGACGTCAGCGGATAATGCGTGCCGGTTCGATGTTGGCTGCTCTGCGCGCAGGAATCAGCGCTGCCAGTAGCGTCGTAACCAGACCTATGGCATTGACTGCCAGCAGGTCGCTCCAGCGCACCTCCACCGGAAGCGACGTGATGAAATAGAGGTCTCCAGGCAACTGGAACGGTCGCACCGTGAAATAGGTAGTAATCCCCAGCCCCAGCAGATTGCCGACCAGCAGTCCACCCAGGCCCAGCGCCAGGCCTTCAAGCAGGAACAGACGCGTGATCAGCCCCCGGGTGGCCCCAATCGCACGCAGGATGGCAATCTCCTGGGTTTTTTCGAACACCACTAGCGTCAGGACATTGGCGATACCGAAGGCAGCAACAATCACAATCAGAAACACTACAAAGCCTATGACCTTCTTCTGCAGGGCCAGTTGCTCCAGCAGCGTCCCGTACAAGCTTTGCCAGGGCAGCGAAGAATACGCCCGGGTGCGGGTCAGATCGTCGCCCAGGGCTACAGCCTGCTGAGGGTCGTGCAGCCGCATCTGGTAGCCGGTGATGTTCGAGGTGCTCTGCAGATCCTGCAAAGTCTTCAGGTTGGTAAAGGCATACGCGCTGTCGATCAGGTAGTTGCCGGTCGTGAAGACACCTTTGACCTTCAGTATGGTCCGGCGCTGGGTGCTCCCCAGCAGCCGCACCTGATCGCCGGTGAACGCGCTGACATTGCGCGCCAGGGCGCTGCCCAGCAGAACCTCGCCATCTTTCAAGCTGGCCAGTAGAACGTTGCCGGGGGGTGGAAGGCGCAGTACCCGTGCGCCACCCGCCGGTACCCCGAACAGCGTTGCGAAGTCCACGCCGGCCCGGCGACCTGTGCTGGCCGGGGTGGTCAGCAGCCCCTTGTCTGCCAGGAATGGGGTAAACGCCTGCACCCGCACGTCACTCCGCATTGCCCTTTCAAGATCAGCGTCCCGGGCACCCGGAGTAAAGGCCGTCACGCTCAGATGCGGGCTGGCCCGCAGGGTCGCGTCAACCAGGGCCGCCGTGAACCCGTTGGTCAGACTCAGGGCGGCAATGAGCGCCATGACTCCCACGGCAATTCCCAGGACAGTCAGGATGTTCTGGGTGCGACGGCGGCGCAGGTGGGCCCGCGCCAGGGTCCACGCCAGAGCCATTGAAGAGGTAGGTCGGGCGGGAACCGTCATGCGAAGCGGAGGATAGCAGACTGCCTTCAGTCGGCCTTCCCGCCTCTGGTCCCAATGAGCCGATTGACCCTGGAACGAATGGGCGACAGACGCATTTTTGCGGGGAAGGATGCTGGCCCAGCGCGGCGCAAAAAAACAGGCACCCCAATTCAAGGGTGCCAGACGCGATCAGACTGGTTTAAGATCAGCGAACGGCAGTAATTCGCAGCTGGCGCGCGCCAAAGTTGATGGCCTCAGTGCGGGTCCCCATCCAGATGTCCAGGCTGTTCCTTTTGCGGGCGGCCATGGTGTCTTCCACAACGAAGACACGTCCCTTGAAGTTGTAGCGGCCGCTGAGATCCTCAATCGTGATCTTGCTGCCGTAGGGGAACTGGCGCAGCAGGTCACGGCTCAGGGCCACGACTCCGGCTCGTACACGGGTACCGGTCGCCGTAATAAACGGGGTGCTGTCGGTCTGGTTCGGCAGGCTGTTATAAGCCGTAGCGCGCACAATGGCGGTGCGGCCGGTACTGCGCGCCACAGCAATGGGGGTGTTGTCGACGGGCAGCTTGACGGTTCGGGCGGCCTGGGCCACGGCTTCGGCACGGTTCTGAGCGGCGCTGGAGGCCGCTTGCTGAGAAATGGCAGGAGTCGGCACGGCAGCGCTCAGGGCGTCACGCACAGCACTGGTGGCCAGGGTACTGCTGGGAAGAGCGGGGGTTGCAGCCGCGAGGCCGGTGAGGCTCAGCACGAGGGCCTGCAGCCAGTTGAGAATTCGGGTCATGAGGTCTCCTGTCAGAGTGGGCCGCACCCTGGACATTGAATGAGTGAGGAATCAAGAGGCGAAAAACTATGAAGTTTCTCTCTTCGTCCTGGGTGAGATTAAGGAGACAAGATGGCAGCTTAATTAGAAAACTGCCTTTATGAACTCATCATAAAGGCAGGAAATCTTTGTACTCGGTATAATTTTATTAAGTTTTCTATCGTTTTAAGGGTAACTCTTTTATGAGGTAACTTCTAATTCACTCACTCGGGCTCTCATGGATTCTCCTGAAGCGACACTCTAAGAGTGAGCGTTCCTGGCTACTTTCTGACTCCAGCGTCGTCTCCTGTAGGGTAATTCACAAAATCAGGTCTAAGATCCCTGAGTCGGGTCTTCAGACACGAGTTTCTTCCTGACGAACCCAAGTTTAGACTCACACTTTACTCATTGGCTTCCGGAGCAATGGCCGGTGCGCTGCCCCACCGGGACAGAATGTCGGCGGCAATATCCTGATAAATCGGCGCCGCCAGCTGGGAGCCCTGAAAGCGCACCTTGGCTCCGTGGACCATGACAGCAACCGTGACGCGGGGAGCGTCCGCCGGAAAGAAACCGGCAAAGGTGCTGTTATAGATCGTGTTGGAGTAGCGGTTCCCGACCACGACCTGGGCGGTGCCAGTCTTGCCGGCAAGGGCATACCCCTTGATCCCGGCCTGAGTCGGAATGCCGTCCTCGATCACAAACTGCAGCATGTTGCGGGTCGTTCGGGCTACTTCGGGACGCAGCACCTCGTACCGCTCGACGCCTCCAGAACCCTCCACCAGTCGGGGCGAGACATACAGACCGTCGTTGGCCAGTGCGTTGTAGGCGGCGGCCATCTGCAGGGTCGTACTGCTCATGCCTTGGCCGAAGGCGTTGGTGGCCCGGACCAGGTCACCCCAGTTGCGCAGCGGCTGCAGACGGCCCGTCGCAGTCATGACGGTGGGAAGGCTGACGTCGCGCCCGAACCCGAATTTCGTCAGGTAGTTCCGCAGATCCTCGGCGGCAAAGCGCTCCACGATGTGCGACATCCCCACGTTGCTGCTGTAACGCAGGATCTGCTGTGTGGTCAGGCGCGGCGGGTGCGCCACAACGTCACCAATGGTGCTGCCCCACCGGCCCCCAATGTAGCGGCGCATGGGCGTGTCGTACTGGGTCTGGGGGCTGGTCAGGCCTTCATTCATCGCTGCCGCCACCACCAGTCCCTTGACCGTCGAGCCCGGCTCGAAGACATCCAGAAAGGGACGGTTGCGCCGGTCGTCCTGGCTGAAGTTGCGCCAGCGGTTCGGATCAAACGAGGGATAGCTGGCTGCGGCCAGAATCCGCCCGGTCCGAGTTTCCATAACCACCACCGAGCCGTACTCGGCCTGGTGGCGGGGTACGGCAGCGCCTAGGGCCGCCTCTGCAGCCGCCTGGATGCGGGTGTCCAGGGTCAGGCGCACGTCCTGCCCGGATTCCAGCACCCGGTTGTAGGCGAATTCCAGGCCTTCGAGGCCCTCGGTCGCCCCCATCATGCCCACCACCTGACCGGCCAGCTTGCCCTGCGGATAGACCCGCTTGCCGGCCGCGCTGCTGCTGGCCAGCACCTTGCCGTCAGCGGTGGTAATGGTGCCGCGCAGTTGCACCACCTTGCGCTTGACGCCCTGCGGCACTCCCCATTCGAGCTGGGCATAGGCCCACACCAGTGTCAGGAACATCATCAGGGCGATGACCTGCATGATGCGGGAACGATTGCGGATCTTTACTTCCATTGCGTTCTTACCTCCACGGTGCGTTTCGGGGCTGCAGGGCGCGCGGCCATGGTGGGCGCAGGAGGCAGATCCTGCATGGTCTTGTTGGGGGCCTGAGCAAATCTCTGCATGCCGTTGGCAAAAGCCCAGTCACGGATCAGCTGTGGATTTTCCAGAATCTGAATGCGCAGTTGCAGGTCATCGCGCTGACTGATCAGTTCTGCCTCACGCTCCTGAGCACTGATCAGCCCGGGGCGGATCTGCTGCGTCCCCATCCGGACCCCCACCAGGGCAACTGCCAGAGCCAGATAAATCAGCACATAGCGCACCGCGCGCCCACGCCAGGTCACGAAGCTGAGGTCAAGGCTGCTCCAGCGCCCGGCCGGTGGGCGGGCCATCATGAGGCCTCCTGGACCGCGAGGCGCTCAGCACCGCGCAATTTGGCACTCCGGGCCCGCGGATTGACATTCTGCTCCTCCTCCGTAGCCACCACGGGCCGCTTGGTCAGAGGGCGAAGCACTTCACTGCCCAGCAGGAAGCGTTTGACAATCCGGTCTTCGAGCGAATGAAAGCTGATCACCGCCAGACGGCCTCCAGGGCGCAGCAGGGTCTCGGCGGCCTGAAGCCCGTCGCGCAGGGCCCCCAGCTCATCGTTGACATGAATCCGCAGGGCCTGAAACGTGCGCCGCGCCGGATGGATGCCCTTGGAAAATCCCGGGTAGGCCCGCTTGATGATCTCGGCGAGTTGCACGGTGGTCTCGATGGGCGTTTTCTGACGTGCCTGTCCGATAGCCCGGGCGATGCGGCGTGACAGGCGGTCCTCGCCGTATTCGTAGATGATGGCGGCCAGATCCTCCTCTTCGTAGGTGTTCACGACGTCGGCGGCCGACTCACCGCTCTGGCTCATGCGCATGTCCAGCGGAGCTTCAGTGTGATAGGAGAAACCTCGCCCCGCATCGTCAAGTTGAAAGCTGCTGACGCCGATGTCCAGCAGGATGCCGTCGACCTGCGACACCCCAGCCTGTTCAAGCAGGGTGCTCATGTCGCGGTAGTTCCCCTGTAGCACGTTGAGATTCGGCAGTTGCGCCTCACGGGCACGGTCCAGGGCAAAGGGATCCTGATCGATGCCGTAGACGTGGGCGCCGGCTTCCAGAAGCAGCCGGGTGTGGCCGGCACCGCCAAGGGTGCCGTCCACGATGATTTTGCCGGGCGCCGGGGCCAGGGCTTCCAGCACCTCAGCTGCAAGGACGGAGGTATGGGTCAGGGATTCAGAGGCGGAAGTGTCTTCAGGTAGGGTCATAGTTGTTACGCCACAAAGTTGGCGAGAAGGTCGGGTTTGGGAGGGGTGTGCTGCACCGCGCTGATGGCTTCTTCCCAGCGGGCCGGGTTCCACAGTTCAAGACGCCCGGGAGCGCCCGCCACGATCACCTCACTGTCCAGACCCGCGAAAGCCCGCAGGGTCTGCGGCACCGAAACGCGGCTCTGGTTGTCCAGGCGGGCCTTGTTGGCCCCGGAGTAAAAGAAGCGCACGAACGCCCGTGATTCGGCGTCCGTGAGGGGAAGACCTTCGAGCTGTTCTTCGACACGTCTCCAGCTGGCCAGGGGAAATACGTACAGGCAGCCCTCCATTCCGCGCGTGAGAATCATTCCGTCCTCGACGAATTCCCTGAACGGCGGTGGCATGACCACGCGTCCTTTGTCGTCGATGGTGTACGGGTACTCTCCGAACGGCACTGGGCTCCTTTCCCACGCAGTCCCACCAGAGCAGAGCAGGGACCGTCAGGGCAAAGCAACCTGAAACATGCATGAGCAAAGGCTTCAGGCTGCCAAAAGGAGTGTAACAAGCCTTACCACCATTTACCACTGGTTCCCACGTTTTCCCCCAAATCCCCCCGCCGATTTCCCACTTTTCCCACTCAAGGTTTTTCTGGTGGCCATCGCCCGGGCAGGGATTCAGGACAGAAGCAGGCACAAACGCCGCCTCTGACATCAAATTACCATTTTCATAGCCGTTCTTTGAGCGCCGGCACCCGGGTGGGACAATTCCCCACCGGGCCTCCCCTACCCTGCCCTGGATGCTTCCTCTGACACTGCTGCACGGTGGCGTGCTTCTGGCGGCCCTGGGCATAGCACTGGGCGCTTTCGCGGCACATGGCCTGAAATCCCGGCTGGACCCACAGATGCTGGCCACATTTGAAATCGGGGTGCGCTACCACATGTACGCGGCGCTGGCTCTGATCGCGCTGGCACCCCAGGTTCAGCACACCCGGGGACCGGTGCTGCTGCTGCTGGGCCTGCTGGTGTTCAGCGGCTCTCTGTATATTCTGGCCCTGACGGGAACGAGGTGGCTGGGGGCCGTGACCCCACTGGGCGGCCTGCTGCTGATTGCCGGCCTGATACTGTGCGCTCTGGACCTGCGACGCTGACACAGCTTCCCGGACCGACCAGGCGGCACTAATCAAAGTGCCCCCGCCGGGGCAGGAGCACGATATAGAACGGGGGAACTGTAAGCCGGGTTCTGTCCACCGCCCTGGAAGGCGGCTGCACGGTCATCTCTCTGGGACAGCTGTTGCCAGCTGCCTCAAGCGACCATCCTGGCGGTCAACGGGCGGGCCACCCTCGCGCACTGTCGGGTCTTGCACCAGATGGGGTTTACCAGCGCCGCCTGTCTCCAGGCAGCCTGGTGCGCTCTTACCGCACCGTTTCACCCTGACCATGTCCGTGCGCGCCGCTGCACCAGTGAACATGGCGGTCTGGTTTCTGTGGCACTGTCCTTCGGCTTCGCCGCCACCCGCATGCTGAAACTGGCGCGCATGCAGGCGCTTGACTCACCGACCAGCCGTTAGCTGGCATCCTGCCCTGCGGTGCCCGGACTTTCCTCACCTGAACTCACGCCCAGGCGCGACCGAGCATTCCCCCGCAAAGAAACAGTGTACCAGACCTGCGCCGGTCTAACCCCAGCGCTGCTGCGCGTGCTCCCAGGAGCGCTGCCAGCTGGCGCGGGGGATCCCTGCCGGGTTCACCAGTTCATCGAGCTCCTTGTGGGTCAGTTCCCGGTACTCGCCGACCTCCATGTCTCCGAGCCACAGACCACCGAGTCGGTAACGCAACAGGCGGCTGACCGGGTGCCCCACGGCCTCCAGCATGCGGCGCACCTGCCGGTTTCGGCCCTCGCCCAGCACCACGAAGGCGCCGCCATAAGCGGGGCTGGCACTTACGGCCTGCGCCGGACCGTCGTCCAGTTCCACGCCGCTCACCAGGAGGTCAAGCTCGCGTTGGGTCGGATCGTGCGGGCCCTCGGTCCAGGCCCGGTAGGCCTTTTCGTGGCCGAACCGTGGGTGGGTCATGGTCAGGGTGAGCTGTCCATCGGTGGTGAGCAGCAGAAGACCTTCCGAGTCCTTGTCCAGCCGGCCCACGGGATGCAGCCCCGGCATCTCGGGCATGGCGTCGAGCACGTTGCGGCGTCCATATTCGTCCCGGGCGGTGGTGACGTAACCACGCGGCTTATACAGGGCGTAAGTGATGGCTGGCACCGCCGTGGCATCCACCAGCCTGCCATCGACCCGTACGTCATCGGCGTCCGTCACGGTCTGTCCCAGATGGGCCACCACGCCGTTGACCGTGACCCGGCCAGCCGTGATCATCTCCTCGGCAGCGCGGCGTGAAGCGATCCCGGCACGCGCCAGCCGTTTTTGCAATCGTTCGCTGCTCACAGGCGGCTCCGCCGCGAGGGCAGGGAGAGCATCGCGACAACCGCCAGCAGCGTCAGCAGCGCGCACAGGGCGAGGAGGGCCATGCGCACCTGGGCCGGCATCTGCTCACCCTGGCGAATAACAGCGGGAAGCAGGGTTGCCACGCTGAGCAGGTTCCCGGCCACCAGGGCACCGACCTTGAGACCGTCGGGAAGTGCGCTGGCCGCCAGCAGGAAAGCGCCCCACACAAACACCAGACCCCCTGAGGCCCGGACCAGCCAGAGCGGCGAAACACCGACCAGGGACGCCACACCGGGTGGCAGGAAGTACAGAAACAACCCCAGCGGCACAAAAATCAGGGCGGTGAACCAGAAGGCGGCACGTAACACGCCCGCCAGTGTATGACGCCTGCCCCCGGTCCGGGCTGTGAGTGGTCTGATGCTACCCTCCCCGCATGCCTGTACTTGCGGTGGATAAGCCTCTGAACCTCACCTCGCACGACGTGGTGAACCGGGCCCGCCGCGCCCGGGCCACCCGGCGGGTCGGTCACACCGGGACCCTGGACCCGCTGGCCACCGGCGTCCTGGTCCTGTGTGTGGACGACAGCACCAAAGTGGTGCAGTTCATGGAGCACGACAGCAAGGATTACCTTGCCTGGGTGAGCCTGGGGGCCGGCACCCCCACCCTGGATGCCGAGGGACCGGTGGACACCACCGGGACAGTGCCGCCGCTGGACGGGGGTCATATCCGTGAGGTCCTGGCCACCTTCTGCGGCCCGCAGCAGCAGATTCCACCCCAGTACAGCGCCATTCAGCTGGGAGGACAGCGGGCCTACGCCGTGGCCCGGGCCGGAGGCACACTGGAACTGCCCGCCCGCAACATCGTGATTCATTCGCTGGAACTGCTGGGGGTATACCCGAGCGTTCAGGCGGCTCCAAGAACGTTTTCCACCGTTCCGGACGGCTGGCTGCCGACACCGGAGGGCCGGACTTTTACCCTGCCCGAGCCGCTGGGCGAATTTCCCACCCTGCTGCTGCGGGCCAGCGTCGGCAGTGGCACCTATCTGCGCTCGCTGGCGCGTGATCTGGGCGCAGCCCTGGGGGTTCCGGCCCACCTGGCTGGTCTGGTCCGCACCCGGGTCGGCCGGTACAGCCTGAGCAGCGCCGTATCCCTCGAACAGCTGGCCGAAGCGGAGGGCATTCCTGACCTGGAGGCGCTGGGCTTCCCCCGGATCGAGGCCGATGAGAGGCTGGCCCTGGAACTCCGGCAGGGAAAACGCCCCCGGCACACGGCCCGGGGGCGGCAGGTCGTGACTCTGGTTGGTCAGCTGGTGGCGGTCGTGGACGGAGACGGCGAGCAGCTGAAAGTCGTGCGCGCCTGGGCCTGACTCAAGGAGCCGTGTAGCCAGCAGGACTTTCCAGCTGAACCGCCCCGCTCCCCTCCAGAGCCCCGGCAAGCCGGACCAGAAGCTCGTCCTTCAGGGCTGGGGCGATAAATTGCACGCCCACCGGTAGCCTGACCCCGCCTTCAGCCAGTTCGAAGCCGGCCGGAACACTCATTGCCGGCAGTCCGGCGAGGTTCACCGCCACGGTGTCGACATCAGCCGCGTACATGGCCAGCGGATCACTGGTCTTCTCGCCCCGGCGGAAAGCCGGAAACGGGCTGGTGGGCGTGACAAGCACGTCGAAATCCTGAAAAGCGCGGCTGAATTCCTGCGCGATAAGCCGCCGGACCTTCATCGCCTTACTGTAGTAGGCGTCGTAGTACCCGCTGGACAGCGCATAGGTGCCGATCATGATGCGGCGCTGCACCTCGCGGCCAAAACCATGTTCGCGGGTCAGGGTCATCACCTCGCCGACGTCGCCGCCCACAGCACGCTGCCCGTATACCATGCCGTCGTAGCGGGCGAGGTTGCTGCTCGCCTCGGGCATGGCAATCAGGTAATACGTGGCGATGGCGTGGCGCAGGTCCGGAATACTGACCTCGCCGCACACAGCCCCGCCCGCCCGCAGCGCTTCCAGGGTGGCATTCAGCGCCGCGTCCACGCCGGAGGTGTTGCCTCCCAGGCTTTCCCGGATGACACCCACACGCAGCCCCCTGAGGTCGTCAGGCGTGCCGGCCTGGAACCTTGCCGGGACCTCCAGACTGGTGGCGTCCCGGGGGTCGTGACCGGCCAGGACACTCATCATCAGCGCAAGGTCCGCGGCGCTACGGGCAAACGGCCCGATCTGGTCGAGGCTGCTGGCATACGCGACCAGCCCATAGCGCGATACCCGGCCGTAGGTGGGCTTGAGCCCGTACACGCCTGTCATAGCCGCAGGCTGCCGGACACTGCCGCCGGTATCGCTGCCCAGGCTGACCGGGGTGAGATTCGCCGCGACCGCCACGGCGCTGCCGCCGCTGCTGCCACCCGGAACGCGCGCCACGTCCCAGGGATTCAGGGTCGCCCCCGAAGCGCTGCTCTCGGTGCTGGACCCCATGCCGAACTCGTCCATGTTGGTCTTGCCCACGATGACGGCACCAGCGTCGATCAGGCGCTGGGCGGCGGTGGCCGTGTAGGGACTGACATAGGTGGCCAGGATGCGGCTGCCGCAGGTGGTGCGTGTGCCGGCCACATTGATGTTGTCCTTAACGGTCACCGGAACACCGGCCAGCGGCAGAGCTTCTCCGCTGGCCAGCCGCCGGCTGACTGCAGCCGCCTGGGCAGCGGCCTGCTCGTTCAGGCTGACCAGCGCGTTGAGGCTGCCTGCAGCCTCCACACGGGCAAGGGCCTGATCCAGCAGGGCCTGAGGAGTGGTTTCGCCAGCCGTAACGGCGCGGGCAAGATCAGTGGCGGTGAACTGGACGGACATACCGCCGCACAGTCTAACGGGGCACACCCGCGTGAGCCGGCCCCCGGGTAGACTGCCTGGCCCCAGCCACCCGCACAACCCGTGCCATCAGACCGGCTGCACCAGCACGCTGTCCCCGCCCTGAATACCGGTCTGAAGCAAAAGTTCGGGGGGGATCAGTAGCTGCCGGCCCAGGCCAGGGGCTGCGCGCAGGGCCAGGGTCTGAACCTGTCCTGTCCCGGTCTTTACCGCCACGCGCTCTGGGGACCGCTGCAATGCCTCGTGCCAGCGCTGGCAGATCATCTCATCGACCAGCACCATTCCGCGCACCTGATGCGTCACGACTACGGTCAGACGCGCCAGCCGCGAACGTCGGGGGACCAGCAGTCCCATGCGGATCAGGGTCAGAAGCAGGCGAGTGGCCGGCGGGCTGGAGGCCAGTTCACCGACCGGCTGCTGCGCCTCGAGCTGTCTCAGAATGTGCTGTTCCTCCGGCGACCACCTCAGTGCGTCCACCCTGTCCGGCTCGGTAATCCTGCCGGGACCATTGAATGGCAGTTCGGAGACAGGAATGTCGTGCAACAACGCTTCAAGCACGGCCTCGTCCAGTGTGGCGTCCAGTTCAGGGGGCGTGGCCAGCTGAACGCCGGGCAGAAAAGTGGAGTGTCCGCGCGGATCAAGCAGAAGGCGCCTCACCGCCCCAGCACCACTCAGCACCCCGAAGCGCACCGCCCGGACGCGGCCGCCTTCGAGCCACATCGTGAACTGAGCGTCGTCACGGATAATCTGCAGCGCCCCGGTGCGCCGCTGACCGGCCAGCAGATACAACAGCTCCAGCACGTCGAAGGTCTCGAGGCTGATGGTGGTGTTGGCCATGGTCCAGTTCTCCTTCGGGGCAGCAGCTTGTTCCATGGTGAAGGATGGACAGGACGCCTACAAGCGACATTCCCGGAGGCCACCGGTCTCCCGGATCAGCCGCGCAACAGGTGGGAGAAGTCGGCTCCATCCAGGGGGGGCAGGTCTCCAAGGCCACCGAGACCGAATTCGACCAGAAAGCGCTCCGTAGTGCCGTAGAGCAGCGGCTGCCCCACGGCGTCACTGCGCCCCACGACCTTGACCAGTTCACGCTCCTGTAGGGTCACCACGGTGCTGGCACTGCCCCCGCGCATGGCCTCGATCTCGGCCCGCGTGACAGGTTGCCGGTAGGCGATCACGGCCAGCACCTCCAGAGCAGCGCTGCTCAGGGGGGGCAGAGGTGGCGGCGCCAGCAAGGGGGACAGCTGAGCAGCCACCTCTCCCGGCACGACCAGCCGGTACCCGCCCGCCACCATCTCGACCCGGAAACCCAGATCAGCTGCCTCCAGTACGCCGGAAAAGGTCTGCAGTTCATGCTGCATGACCTCTTCATCCAAACCGAGTACGGCGGCCAGCTCACGTGCAGCCACAGGTCGCCCCGCAGCCAGCAGCGCCGCGCCAATCAGCGCCTGCCGGGACGGCCGGGGTGCAGCCTCCCCATTGGTCATCACTCTGTCTGCCCGGCCAGAAGCTGCCGGATCCTGGCGGCGGGCACGGCCCCTTCACGGATCACGTCGCCTCCGGGCAGGAGAAGCACCGTGCTTGCTATGCCTGCGGCCGGATGCCCGCCATCCGGCAGGACCAGGTCGCCCAAGCCAGTGTCCACAGCCTCCCGCCAGGTGCGGGCAGCAGGAAGGCCACTGCGGTTACAGCTTGTGGTCGCCAGGGCGCCACCACTCAGACGCAGCAGGGCCAGCGCGACCGGATGGTCCGGTACCCGCAGACCGACCTGCCCATTCGGCGCGAGATAGGCCGGGCACCCGGGTTCAGCGGCAGTAACCAGCGTCAGGGGTCCCGGCCATAATGGAGCCAGAGCGTCCAGGGCCCGGCTGGGCGGAGCATAACGGCGCACCTCGTCCAACCCGGCACACGACACCTGCACGGGCTTGTCTGCTGCACGGCCCTTCAGGGCGTACAGCCGCTCAACGGCATGCGGATGCTGCGGATGTGCAGCCAGACCCCAGACGGTCTCGGTGGGATAGGCGACGACTCCCCCCTGCAACAGGGTATCGGCAGCGTCCTGAACAGCGTTCAGCCAGTCTGGAAAAGGGTCGGTAGGCATAGGGGATACGGCGCAATCGGGGTTCATGAGGCTCGGGACCGTCAGCAGTCAGGAGACTGCAAGTCCTTATGACTATACTCATCTAGTATGCCCGTCTTTGAATACCGCGCGCGCGACCGGTCCGGCAAGGTGCTGAAATCTCAGATGGAGGCAGAGACGGCCGCACAGGTCCGTGACACCCTCCGTGCCAAGAGCCTCATGATTCTTGAGATCAAGCCTCCCAAGAGCGGACTGAACGCAGACATCAACATTCCCTTCCTGAATGACCGCCCGCCTGGACTCAAGCCGGTGGCCATTTTCAGTAAACAGCTGGCCACCCTGATCAACGCCGGGGTGCCGCTGGTGCAGTCGCTGGCCATCCTGCAAAGACAGATCGAGCACAAGGGCTTTCAGAAGGTCGTCAAGGAGTTGCGCGGGGAAGTCGAGTCGGGGATTCCCCTCAGCGAGGCGATCGGTAAGTATCCTAAGATCTTCGACCGCCTGTACGTCAACCTGATCCGGGCCGGTGAGACCAGCGGGACGCTGGACGCCATTCTGGAGCGCATCGCGGCCTTCCAGGAAAAGGACCTGGCCCTGCGCGGGAAGATCAAAAGTGCCATGACGTATCCAGTGATTGTCCTGGTCTTTGCGCTGGGCATCACGTACTTTCTGCTGACCACCATCGTGCCGCAGTTCGGGATGATCCTGGTGCAGCTCAACGCCCCCCTCCCGTTCATCACGAAAATGCTGATGGCCATCTCGGACTTTCTGAAGAGTTCTACCTGGATCATTGCCATCGTCGTCGCCGCGCTCGTGTATGCCTACCGGGCCATTTACAAGACGCCCAAGGGCCGGATGCAGATCGACAAGATCAAACTCAAGATTCCGGTGTTCGGCAATCTGATTCAGAAAAGCGCCATCAGCTCGTTTGCACGGACCCTGGGCCTGCTGCTGAGCAGCGGTGTGAACATCATCGAGAGTCTGGAAATCACCAAGGGAACGGCGAACAATGCCGTCGTCGAAGAGACCCTGGAAAACGCCAAGAACGTCGTCATGGTGGGCGACCAGATGAGTTCGAGCCTGGGCGCCAGCAAGGTCTTTCCGCCCATGGTGGTCAGCATGGTTTCCATCGGTGAGGAGACTGGTTCTTTGGACGCGATGCTCGACAAGGTTGGGGACTTCTATGACCGCGAGGTCGATGAGGCAGTCGATGCCCTGACGGCCGCTATCGAGCCCATGATGATTGTCTTCCTGGGCATTATCGTCGGCACGATCGTGGCCGGAATGTTCCTCCCGATGTTCAGCATCATCGGAGCACTCAGCCAGTAATCACATTCCTATCCGTACCTTTCAAAGGCGCCTCACGGGGTGCCTTTTTTATTATTTCATCGCCAATTGCCCTGACATGAAGCACAGCAACAATAGTGACAATTCCACGACGGACACTCAATATGGAACTGCTCTGTCCTCCGGGAAAAGTGGAAGGTTTATGTGATGAAACGCAGGAAGGTCTAGCGGTCACCACTCACGGACAGCGGGCACCAGACCATTCTGACCTCGTGCAGGTCATATCCGTCAAAACTCACCGGCATTTGCCCAGCCTCTTTCGCACCCTGCCGTGCATACCAGGCACGCGCCGGATTCGTCGCCAGCACCCACAGCGCCAGGCTTTTGCCCCCGGCTTCAGACATCTCGACCATAAAGTTTCCGAGCAACAGCTTTCCCACTCCAAGACCATGACAGGACTTTTCTACAAAAAGGGTCATGAGCTCCTTGTCATAGCCAGGATGATCGCGCGGATCGCCACCACTGGCGAATCCAACGATGCGGCCCCGCTCCTCGGCCACAAGAGTGCCAACCTGCTGACCTGTGAGCAGCCGCGTCTCCCTTATTTGCTCTGTCCAGTGATAGGTGCGCCTACGCCGGGCTCTGTCACCTGTCATACGTGCCATATAAGAACTGGGCATCAGATCAGCAAATGACTCTGTCCAGCACTGAGTATGAATGCTGGCGATGGTGGGGGCGTCACTGATGACCGCCTGGCGAATGTGAAAGGACATGCTCTCCATTCAGTCCGCACTGTCGGCAGTAATGGTCTTCCTGACCGCGCCATCCGCGTCCAGGAACTCGATGGCCGCGTCCCCGCTGGCCGTCACGCGAAAGCGAAGACGGGTGCGCCCGTTCGCATCCTGTAACTGCACAGTGGCGTCCGTCTCGGTCACACCCGCGACCAGCCGCACGGCCCCGTAATACGCAGGATCCTCCTGAAGATGGCGCGTCTGGAGTTCCCGGACTTCCTGCTGCGACAGTCCCTCCATTGCTTCCAGGTCTTCCTGGATGGACCGGTCCGGACGGTCCGACACCATCAGGAAAGCGGACGTGCCGCTCTGGTCCTGAGCACCGTACAGCTGGATCACTTGATCCTGCTCATAGGCGTCAAAGGACAAGCTTCCCGCCGTGCGTCCTTCCCCGCCGGTGAACAGCAGGCCGCCGCTTTCGGTGCCTTCGTCGTTGTAGAAAAGCATGCCAGCCACCTCACGGGTCGGATGCTTGAACGCTTTACCGCCGATGAGAATATGGTCGGGGAACAGAGTCCTGTTGGAGAGCACGTAGCGGATGGTGCCGTCCGGCTCGCAGATATTGATGCGCTGCACGTTGAGCACGTCTGGGGTTGGAGGATCGCCCATGGCCCATTGTGACCGGTCAAGACCGATGCACTTATATGACGCCAGCTGCCTGAAAGGTCAAAGATCGGATACCAGCGCGAGCCACGGCCGGTTTTGCCTGCCTCCGAAAATCAGTCAGCCAGCAGGATGGACAGCTGACGCTGCATGGAACTCAGCACTGGCTTGCTGCGCAGGCAATCCACCAGGGCGCGTGTGGCCTGGTGCTCACTTCCGCCCACAGCGCGCTGCAGATGTTCCCGGACAACTGGATGAAGGTGCCCGGCAGTAAACAGCAGACGGTCGAGCAGATCGGCGCCTCGCAGGAGGGCGCGGGTTGTCCCATCTGCCGCCACGACATGAATCGCGAGGTGTCCGAAAGTGTCCACATCCAGCAGGGCGGTCAGTGGTCGCCCAGCCCGTCTGGAGACATGCTCTACCGTGGGCACGAAGGCCCCGATCAGGTTGCTGGCGAGGCTGTGACCAATCAGCTGTATCCGTGGCTGATCATGCACTGTGGCATGCAGCACCTGGGCCAGACGCCGGGCGAGGCGCGCACCTTCGGATTGCAGCGCCGTTTCTGTGTCTGGGGCTGAAGTGCCGGTCATCGGAAACCGGCCTGGAGGCGACGCACATGCATGCCGCATTGTGCCACCTAGATCAGTATTGGCGCCGGGTGAGAATGCGCTAAGCTCAGAAGGTATGAACATCATCGGGAAAGTCACCGTCCTGCCCCAGTTGCCGGAGGAGATCGCTCGGCTCTCGGAGCTGGCCTATAACCTGTACTGGTCGTGGACGCCACGCGCTCAGGAGCTCTACCAGGCTTTGGATTACCCCATTTGGGAGCGCTTCCATCAAAACCCAGTCCGCACCCTGCTGGAGGTCCCACGTGCGCGCCTGGACGAAGTCGCGGCAGATCCGGCGTACCTGGCACGCTATGCCGAAGTCATGGCGGATTTTGATGCCTACATGGGCAAGCAGAACACCTGGGTCACAAAGAAAGCACCTGGGATGCGCCCTGTCGCCTACTTCAGCATGGAGTACGCGTTCCACGAATCGCTGCCTATCTACAGCGGTGGCCTGGGCGTTCTGGCGGGCGACCACTGCAAGAGTGCCTCCGACCTGGGGTTGCCGTTTACTGCGGTGGGGATGCTGTTTCACCAGGGGTACTTCCGGCAGCTGTTTGACAAGGACGGCTGGCAGAACGAGGCGTACGACGAACTGGACCTGACCACCCTCCCTATCCGGCCGGCCCTGACCCCGGCCGGCCACCAGGCGCGCGTCAGTGTGCGCCTGGGCGCCCGGACGGTGCAGGTGCGCGTCTGGACCCTGCAGGTGGGCCGGATTCAGGTCCTGCTGCTGGATACCAACGTGCCCGAGAACAGCGAGGAAGACCGCAAACTCACCGCGCGCCTGTACGGAGGCAATCAGGACCTGCGGGTCCAGCAGTATGTCCTGCTGGGTGTGGCCGGCATCCGGGCCCTGAGGCTGCTGGGCATCCCTGCCGACGTCTACCACATGAATGAGGGCCACGCTGCGCTGCTGGGGCTCGAACGCATCCGCGAGGCGGTCGCCGGAGGCCTGGATTTCCGCACTGCGCTGGAAACGATCGCCAGCAGCACGCTGTTTACCACCCATACCCCGGTGGCCGCCGGCAACGACGCCTTTACCTACGAACTGATGGACAAGTATATCGGCGACTGGCCCTCTCAGCTGGCGACCAGCCGGGACGACCTGTACGCCCTGGCCCGCCACGATCAGTTCTGGGACAACCACTGGGTGCCCAGCTTCAGC
Organism: Deinococcus malanensis; assembly: GCF_014647655.1. Taxonomy (NCBI): domain Bacteria; kingdom Thermotogati; phylum Deinococcota; class Deinococci; order Deinococcales; family Deinococcaceae; genus Deinococcus; species Deinococcus malanensis. Next base: position 359,775 of record NZ_BMPP01000001.1, on the reverse strand, counting down.
ATGACGGTGTTTGCGCTCAACCTGAGCCGCGCGGCCAATGGCGTGTCGGAACTGCACGGCGAGGTCAGCCGCAGCATGTGGGACTTCCTGTACAGCGGCGCCCAGCCCGAGGAAGTCCCGATCGGTCACGTGACCAACGGCGCCCACAACCTGACGTTCACCAGTCAGCCCATGCGCGACCTGCTGTCCACCGTGCTACCGGCCGACTGGACCGAGCGCCTGGAAGACGAGGCCATGTGGCAGGCTGTTGAACACCTCACCGACGAACAGCTGCGCGACGTGCAGCTCACCATGAAGCGCGAGATGATCGCCTTCGTACGCACCCGCATGCGTGAGCAGATGCTGCGCAACGGAGCCAGTGCCGCTGACGTGGCCGCCACCGAAACCGTGCTCAGTGAGAACGCCCTAACCATCGGCTTCGCGCGCCGCTTTGCGACCTACAAGCGCGCCACCCTGCTGTTCCGTGACAAGGCGCGCCTGAGCCGGATCGTCAACCACCCGGAACATCCGGTGCAGTTCGTCTTTGCCGGCAAGGCCCACCCGGCAGACAACCCGGGCAAGGCCTTTATCCAGGAGATCTACCGCGTGTCCCAGGAGCCCGAGTTCCGCGGCAAAATCGTCATCCTGGAGAACTACGACATGAACGTGGCCCGCCACCTCGTGCAGGGCGTGGACATCTGGCTCAACAATCCACGCCGCCCGCTGGAGGCTTCGGGGACCAGCGGCATGAAGGCCAGCTTCAACGGCTCGCCCAATTTCAGTGTGCTGGACGGCTGGTGGCGCGAGGGCTTTGACGGCACCAACGGTTGGCCCATCGGCGAGGAACGTGAGTACGCCGACCTGAGCGTGCAGGACGACGCGGACGCCTTCAGCCTGTACACCCACCTGGAAGAGGCCATCGTGCCGCGCTACTACGGCACCCTGGCCGGGGCCGAGTCGTGGGCCCACACGGTCCGCCGCGCGATTCAGACGGTCAGCCCGCGCTTCTCGATGCAGCGGCAGGTCATCGACTATGTGCAGAAGTACTACCTGCCGGTGGCGCAGCGTGGCGCCCAGCTCGCGGCGAACGGCAGCCAGCGCGCCCGCGAGATCGCCGGCTGGAAAAGCTGGGTGCAGCAGCAGTGGCCCTACACGTCCATCACCGCCCAGGCCGATTTCCCGGCCAGCGCCCAGCCTGGACAGGCCATTCCGGTCACCGCCCAGGTCCACCCCGCCGGCATCGCCCTGCAGGACCTGCGGGTCGAAGCTGTGCTGGACCGCGCCGGGCAGCTGACCCGCATTCCTCTGCAAAGCCGCGGCGACGGCAGCTTCCACGCGGACGTGCCGCTGCAGGACAGCGGTCTGTACTCGGTCGGCGTGCGGATGGTGCCGCAGATTGACGGCCTGAGCAATGGCCTTGAGGCCCGGCTGATCAAGTGGGCCTGAGCCCGAGTTGGAGCTAGTCTCCCCCACCCCCGTGGCCTGCACAGGCTGCGGGAGTTTTGTCTGACCCAGGCGCATAATGCCGCGTGTGAACCGCCTGACCCTCCCGCCAGTGCCGGCGCTGCTGCTGTCCATGATGAGCATTCAGGCCGGCGCGGCGTTCGCCAAAACGTTGTTTCCGGTGCTGGGCGCTGCCGGCACCACGGCCATGCGGGTTGCTCTGGCCGCCGGCGTGCTGGTGGTCCTGCTGCGGCCCAGGCTCCGGGCGCTGACCGCGTCCCAGTGGCGGGCGGTCGTTCCGTACGGACTCGCCTTGGGGCTGATGAACCTGTGCTTCTATGCCTCTCTGGTTCACCTGCCGCTGGGGCTGGCCGTCACGCTGGAGTTCGTGGGGCCGCTGGTGCTGTCCCTGGTGCTCTCGCGCCGCGCCCTTGACTTCGTGTGGGTGGCGCTGGCCGGGGTGGGCATCGCGCTGATCATGCCGCACGGGGCGACAGGAGGCGAGCCACTGCACATGGGCGGCGTGGCGCTGGCCCTGCTGGCCGGAGCACTGTGGGCGCTGTACATCGTGGCGGGGGGTGCGGTAGGCCGGCGGGTTCCGGGGACGACCGGTGTCGTGGCCGGCATGCTGGTGGCCGCACTGGTCGCCCTGCCGTTCGGGCTGGTCCAGGCCGGAGCGGACCTGCTGACGCCTGCCCTGCTGGCGGCGGGCCTGGGGGTGGCCATCATGTCCAGCGCCCTGCCCTACACGCTGGAAATGGTGGCCCTGAAAGCCATTCCCGCGCGGGTCTTTGGCGTCATGATGAGTCTGGAACCCGCCCTGGCGGCCCTGAGCGGTCTGCTGTTCCTGGGCGAGCGCCTGAATGTCCTGCAATGGGTGGCCATGGGCTGCGTCATCGCAGCCAGCGCCGGGATTCATCTGAGCGCCCCGCGTGTGGCCGAACCGTCGACGCCAGCTGAGCTGATCACCTGATCCGGGCCCCAGCCTGGATCGTTGCCCGACAACGATTGATGCCGCCTGCGCTCGCGCAGGACTCATCCGGTCGCAAAGCCGATAGGGACTTTCCCGGCAAGTCGACGGAAACACTGCAGTTCAGCTGTGCCCCAAGAAAACCGCCACCCGGAAGACCGGGTGGCGGTCTTTCCAACCGCTGGTTTACAGGTCGCTAGCAGCCTGCGACGCGCTGACATGACCACTGCGGCCACTGCTGCCGCCACTGCCGGTCATCAGGAGGCCCAGCTGGGTCTCGGTGGCACCGGCGGCGTCCACCTCGCCGACGACGCGGCCCTCGTACATCACGAGGATGCGGTCGGCGAGGTTCATGACCTCACCCAGGTCGGCGCTGACCAGAAGCACGGCCAGCCCCTGGTCTCGCGCTTCCACGATGCGGGCGTGAATAAATTCGATGGCCCCGATGTCCACGCCACGGGTAGGCTGGCTGGCCACCAGGATCTTGGGCCCCTTGCGCATTTCGCGCGCCACGATCAGCTTCTGCGCGTTGCCTCCGCTGTACTTGCCGGCCGGCAGGCTGGCACTGCGCGGACGCACGTCGTACTTCTCGGACAGGTCACGGGCGTTCTTCTCGATCACGTCAAGGTCGAGCATCCCGAACCCCCGGGCAAAGGGTGCGCGGTCGTGCTCGCCCAGGATGTAGTTCTCGGCGGTGGTCATGTCCAGCACCAGCCCACGCTCGTTGCGGTCCTCAGGAATGTGTGACAGTCCGGCTGCCTCGACTCCCCGCACTCCACGGGCCGGGCGGCCCAGGTAGGTGATCTGGCCCGACGCCACGGAAGACAGACCGGTGATGGCTTCGACCAGTTCGCTCTGGCCGTTGCCTTCCACGCCGGCAATCCCGACGATCTCCCCGGCCCGCACCTGGAACGTCACGCCGTCCACCGCATTGCCGTGCTCTCCGGGAACAACCACATTCTGCACGTCCAGCGCGACTTCACCGGGTCGGGCGGGCTGCTTGTTCACCTTCAGGGTCACCTCGCGGCCCACCATCATCTGGGCCAGGGTTTCGGTGGTCGCGCCAGCTGCGGGAATGGTGCCGATCATCTTGCCGTCACGGATCACACTGATGGTGTCACTGATGTGCAGCACCTCGTGCAGCTTGTGCGAAATGAAGATCACCGCGTTACCGCTGGCCGCGTACTGGTTTTTCAGGAAGTCGAACAGCTCGTCGGTTTCGCTGGGAGTCAGCACGGCAGTCGGCTCGTCCAGAATCAGGATGCGTGCGCCGCGGTAGAGCGTCTTGAGGATCTCCACCTTCTGCTGGAGGCCAACTGGCAGGTCTCCGACCAGGGCGTCGGGCTTCAGGTCGAAGTTGAACTGGTTGATCAGCTCCGCCACGCGCCGGCGCGCGGCCGCATAGTTGATCGACGTGCCGCTGGTGGGCTCTGCGCCCAGAATGACGTTCTCGGTCACGGTCAGGGTATCGACCAGCATGAAGTGCTGAAAGACCATGCCGATCCCGCGCGCAATGGCGTCCGCCGGGTTGTCGAAGCGCACCACTTCGCCGTCCACGACGATTTCACCGCTGGTGGGTGGCTGGGCGCCGTAGACGATTTTCATCAGGGTGCTTTTTCCGGCGCCGTTCTCGCCGCACAGGGCGTGTACGCTGCCCCAGCGCACCGCCATGGAAATGTTGTCGTTGGCCAGGACCAGCGGAAAGCGTTTGGTGATGCCACGCAGCTCCAGCGCATGTTCGGAGCGATGCTGCACCGTCTGCAGCACGTCGGCAGGAAGTACCGTCATATTCCGAAGTGTAATCCTTCAGAATGAGGCCCATGGAGTCTTTCTGGTTGGCAGTCACGACCCTGGGACGTGACGAGGTGTTTATCGTGGTGCTCGCCCTGTACACCTGGCTGGTGCGGCCCCAGGGCGGCCGGGACCTTGGCGTGGCATTTGCGCTGAGCTACCTGGTCAATTCCGGTCTCAAATACGGGCTGGACCTGCCCCGGCCGTTCATGAGCCAGCCTGAAATCACTTCGGAAGCTGCAAAAGCCACGGCTGGCGGGCCGGGGCTTCCCAGCGGTCACGCCCAGATGGCCGCCACCCTGTGGGGCGGAATTGCCGTGCAGGTCGGCCGGCGCGGAATGTGGATCGCCGCGTTTGTGCTGATCGGCCTGATCGCTGTGTCGCGGCTGGCCCTGCAGGTCCATTATCCCAGTGACGTGATCGTGGGCCTGCTGCTGGGTGGCATCTTCGCCCTGGCCGCGCGTCATGGGTACTTCCCGCAGCACGACTGGACCCGTCTGGCCCTTCCACTCGTCCTGCTGGCCGTGGCCACCCTGCTTCCCAGCAGCGCACCCCGGGAGCTGGGGGCCGGACTCGGCATGCTGGCCGGGTTCTGGTACGCCCGCCCCAGCTTTGTTCCTCCGCACGACTGGACCGGACGGCTGGTGGTAGCGCTGCTGGGTCTGGTGATGGTTTTTGCCGTGTACTTCGGTCTATCCGCGCTGCCCGAGGAGGTCCGCAATCTGGGTCTGGTCAGGGCGCTGCGCTACGCGCTGCTGGTGCTGGTCGCCGTGCAGGGTGTGCCTTTTGTGCTGCGCCGCTGGATGCCGCCGTCCGGCCCGCAGCTGAGCCCCATGCGGACCCCTGCCCAGGCCTGAGCTTCAACGCACGCGAATTCCTTTCGTGACCGGCTGCTTTTGCAGCCAGGTCACGAACTTTTTGACCTCCGGATGGGCGCCCAGGGCATCCAGGCTGTGGTATTCGCCGGCCAGTTCGGCATTGGTAAACGTGCGGTGCAGAAATTTGTGGCACGGGCTGCACAGCATGACGGTCGGCAGTTCCGTGACCGGCGTGCCCCGGCGCCGGCCCTGAGAGCGGGGAATCAGGTGGTGTTCGGTCAGGACCGGGACGGCCCGCTCGCACAGACCGCAGACCTCCGGTTCGCCCGGAGGGGGCGGCCAGGAAGAAGGAGGGGCGCGGCGGGCCGCCATCAGCGCCACCCTCGGTGTCGCGGCTTTTCGGCCAACCGTCCGTCGGCATCCCGGCAGGGCTCCAGACGCAGCATGTCCGCCACCGTCTTCTCAGAGACGGGTGAGCTGAGGGTACTTGCGGATGGCTTCCTCCTCGCTGAGGAACTCGCCTTCCACGTCCGGACTCCAGATCACCTCGGCCCGGATCAGGTCGCCGGGCGACACGCTGCTGATGGCCGCCAGAGCCGCACGGGCCTCGGCGGCATTGGTTACGCCGGCCGGGGGAAGGCTGCTCAGGGTGTGGGCGGCCACCGCGATGGTTACCGCCAGATACAGATCGGTGCCGTCGGCCTGGAAGCTGTAGTCGTCACGGCGGGCAAAGCCACTGTTAGGGTCCCGGTTCTGGTAGTTGCTGGTGGTCTGTTCCGTAAAAGCGGCCCGCGCTTCGGTGGCCCAGGTGCCAACCTGGCTGTCTGCGGCCCGTGGATCACCCTGAGCACGCTCGACGTTGCCGTAGACCCAGCGCTCGGGGTGCCGTAGGATCACCAGGGCAGCCTCCTGCAACATGCGGACCAGGCCGGCATTGGTGTCCGGGTCTCCGGTCTGGGCCACGCGCTGCAGGGCGCGCTTGACTTCGTCACCCTCGGCTAGCAGCAACTGCACGCTGACCGCCTGCGCCGTCCCACTGATGCCGGCCAGACCACGCGCTCCACCGCCAGCGTGGCTCATGCTGCGCCGCATGCCGCCCACCACCGAAAAAATCACGAAGCCGAAGATAAGCAGGGGCATGATGCCCATGCCGCCCCCAAAGCCCATGCCGCCGTAGCCGCCACCGTTGACGATGATGGGGCCCCGGTACCCCCCGCTGTAGCCTCCCCCGCTATAGCCACCGCCGCTGTACCCACCTCCGGAGTACCCGCCGCCATAGCCCCCTCCGCCGTAGCCTCCGCCTGAGGATCCGCCGGAACTGCTGCCGCCAAAGCCCCCACCCGACTGTGCCAGGGCGCCGGGCGTCAGGCCGAGGCTGCCGACGCAAAGCAGGGCTGCGGTCAGGAGCGTGCTCAGGGTCTTGCGGGTCGCGAACTGCATAGCGTGAGTCTACGGGGCGGCCGTGACGCCCGTTTCGGAGCCGGAGTTCAGAAATCTTTACGTGCGGGTCAGGGGGGTACACTGCGCAGCGTGAACGCGTCCAAGACCCACATCACCCTGAGTACCGACCGGTGGGAAACATTTCTGGCCGGCCTGTACGAGCGTGACGACCGGCTTGAACCCCGCGAGGCAGGCCAGACTTACCCCCCGCATGAGGCTGTCGACGCCTACATGCTCAGCGGTCATGCCGAAGCCCTGCGCAGCGCTGACGTGGACGGCGACCTCTGGGGAACCCTGGAAGACCTGGACGAGACCGCTGCCGACGAGGAAGAGGCGTGGGACAAGATCTGTTCGTTTTATCTGGAGCGCGGCTGCGTGCTGGTGAGCGTCGAAGGTCTCGAAGAGCCGGAGGAATGGATCCTGACCGCAGAGCTTGCCCGGCGCCTCGGGCTCCTGGAGGACCAGCGGCTCAGGAACCCGCCCGGGCCGTGAGTCCGGTTCCGCGAAAACCAGCGTAAATGGCGTGAAGTCGGGCATAACCCCCCCTCATCTGTTCATGAGAGCAGGCCCGTAGGCTTCAGGAATGTCTAACCACTATGACCGCCATCACTTTCCGACCAAACGTTTGCTGCTGCTGGGCTCGCTGATCGGCGCAGGTGCCTACTACCTGAGCCGCGAGCAGAACCGCAAGGCGCTGGACGCCAAGCTGGCCGAGCTTGGACTCAAGGACGCCGCCAGCGACATGGGCCAGAGCGTGGCCAAGGGCTGGGAAAAGACCAGGGACGCGGCCCAGAGCGCCGGCGCCGTGATTGCCGACAAGGCCGGCGAGGTCAAGGAGGCGGCCAGCGGCGGCACCCAGGCCGCCCTGGACAAGGCGAAGGAAGTGGCCAGTGAGGTCAAGGGAGCCGTCAGCGGCGCGGCCAGCGAGGCCAAAGATGCTGCTGGGCAGGTGGCGTCCGATGCCAAGGACAGTACCCAGAGCGTGACCGAGAAGACCCGCGACGCCGCCCAGGATGCCAAGGCTGATGCCCAGAAAGCAGCCAAAGACACCCAGACCACCCTGAAAGACGCTGCCCAGGACGCCCGCAGCGCCGCGCAGAAAGCAGCGGCCGAAGCAAACGAAGTGGCGAAGAAGACCAGCACCGGGGCCCAGAACTCGGTGCGTGACGCCGAACGCAAGATGTAATGGAGCCCGGCACCCATCGGCCTCCATACCGGGGAGGTTTTTGTTTGGGTGAAGCTGCGGGCACGGTCGGCTGCGGGCACAACCGGTAGACTCCAGCCATGACGCGAAGGGACGGCGAGAGCCACACACAGACACTGGAGAGAAGCGCCACGCAGCGCCCCAGGCTGTACCGCGTGCTGCTTCTCAATGACGACTACACCCCGATGGAATTCGTGGTGCGGGTGCTGGAACTGTATTTCCGCAAGTCCGAACACGAGGCCGAGCTGATCATGCTGGCGGTCCACCACAAGGGCCAGGGCGTCGCGGGCGTGTATACCCGCGACGTGGCCGAAACGAAGGTGGCACAGGTCACGGCCCACGCTCGCCAGGAGGGCCATCCCCTGCGACTGGTCTCCGAGCCGGAGGCCGACGCGTGATCAGCGAGCACCTGCAACTGGCCATCGGCCGCGCGGCCGCCCACGCCCGCGAAGCCGGTCACGAGTACGTGACCCAGGAACACCTGCTGCTGGCCCTGACACACGACCCCGAAGCCCTGGAAGCCCTGCTGGCCCTGGGTGCGGATGTAGAAGCCCTGCGCGAAGCCCTGGAGACCGAACTCGGGGCCCTGGAGGTCGTCCCGGGCAGCGAGCCGGACTTCACCCTGGGTCTGCACCGGGTGGTCCAGGGCGCGGTACTGCAGCTGCATGCCAGTGGCAAAGGCACCCAGGAGGCAGACGGCGCACGTGTTCTGGTCGAACTGCTTGAAGAACCCGATAGCCCGGCGCGCGCTGCCCTGGAAGCCCAGGGGGTCAACCGGCTGGACATGCTCAATTACGTCTCGCATGGCGTGGCCAAGGTCGAAGGCCGCAGCCGCGAACGCCATGTGGCTGGGGTAGACAGCCCGGCTGATCTGGAAGGCAGTGCCGAGCAGGACCCACTGGAGGCCTACACCACCGACCTGACCGCTCAGGCACGCGCCGGCGGTTTTGACCCGGTGATTGGCCGGGCAGCGGAACTGGAGCGCATGGTGCACGTGCTGGCCCGCCGCAGCAAGAACAATCCGGTACTGGTCGGCGAACCTGGGGTGGGCAAGACGGCCCTGGCCGAGGGCCTGGCACAGCGGGTGGTTGACGGCGGCGCGCCGGGCTTCCTCAAAGGTGCGGGCATCTATGCGCTGGACCTGGGCGCGCTGCTGGCGGGCACCCGTTACCGGGGCGACTTCGAAGCGCGCCTGAAGGCAGTTCTCGCGGCTCTGGACGGCCAGAACGCGGTGCTGTTCATCGACGAGCTGCACACCCTGGTCGGGGCCGGGGCCACCGAGGGCGGCAGCATGGACGCCGCGAACCTGCTCAAACCGGCCCTGGCACGCGGAAAGCTGAGGGTGCTGGGCGCGACCACGCCGGCCGAACTGCGGCACCTGGAAAAAGACCGTGCTCTGTGGCGACGCTTCCAGACCGTGGACGTGCCCGAGCCCTCCGAGGAGGATGCGCTGAGCATTCTGCGCGGTCTGGCCGGACGCTATGCCTCGCACCACAAGGTGACGTACACGGATGAAGCGCTGGACGCTGCGGTCCGCCTGAGCGTCCGGCATCTGCGTGATCGGTTCCTGCCCGACAAGGCCATTGACGTGCTCGACGAAGCGGGCGCTGCCCGCAGCAGCGCCGGCAAGGGCGGCACTATTGATGTCGCTGACATCGAGGCTACCGTGGCCCGCATGGCCCGGGTGCCGCTGGGCGCCGTGAAGGCCGAGGAGGTGCAGTCACTGGCCACCCTGGAGCGCGACCTTAAGAATCGCGTCTTCGGCCAGGACGAAGCGGTGCAGGCTGTGGCCAGCGCGGTCAAACTGGCCCGCGCCGGGCTGCGCGACCAGACCAAGCCGCAGGGCATGTTTCTGTTTGCCGGGCCCACCGGGGTGGGAAAGACCGAACTGGCCCGCGCCCTGGCCGAACGCCTGGGTATCGAGCTGACGCGCTTTGACATGAGCGAGTACCAGGAGGCCCACACCGTGGCCCGGCTGATCGGGGCTCCTCCCGGCTATGTGGGCTTTGACCAGGGCGGCCTGCTGACCGACGCGGTGGCCCGCCACCCGCACGCGGTGCTGCTGCTCGACGAGATCGAGAAGGCCCATCCCGACGTGTACAACATCTTTCTGCAGCTGATGGACCACGGCACGCTGACCGACCACGCCGGCAAGAAGGTGGATGGGCGCGGCCTGATTCTGATTTTCACCACCAACGCCGGGGCTGCCGACGCCAGCCGTCCCGCACTGGGCTTTTCCCGCGAGGGCCGCGCCGGGGAGCAGGCTGAAGCCGTGAAACGCACCTTCACCCCCGAATTCCGCAACCGCCTGGACAACGTGATTCACTTCCGCGCCCTGTCGCGTGAGGTGATGGCCGGTGTGGTGGACAAATTCCTGCGCGACCTGCACCTGCAGCTGGCCGAGCGTCAGGTGACCCTGACGGTCACTCCCGCCGCCCGCACTCTGCTGGCCACGCTGGGCTATGACCCGCTGATGGGCGCCCGACCGCTGGCCCGGGTGATCGAGCAACAGGTCAAGCGGCCCCTGGGTGATGAACTGCTGTTCGGCCGACTGAGCAAGGGAGGCAAGGTCACGGTGGGAGCCTCCGGGGACGCCTTTACCTTCCGGTTCTGAGCAAGTCACACAAGCCTTCGACTGAACCGATGTCCTTAGGGCAACAACACATGCTCCGCCCCGGTATCAGGACGCAAGGGAACTGACCGGTAGGCCCAGCACAGAGACGCAGACGTGTTGGCTGAGCCGGAGCCTCCACCTCGTACATTTACTTTTCCGGCTCCGTGCCTCGGCCCGTTGTTCAGAGCAGCGTCGGTCTGGCCCGCTGACCGAAGCAGCCCGGCTGACCGTACAGGCCGATCTCCGTCAGTCTCTGCCGGGCACTTCCGGAGGGGTGCCGCGGAAAGCATCCTTTCCCTGACCGGTCTTCAGCCTTACCACCTGTCCGGTCCGGGCGCTTTCGTAGATCGCGTCCATCACCACATGGTCCTGCACACCTTCCTCGCCGGGTGTCCACGGACGCCTGCCCTCGCGGATGCACTGCGCGAAGTGGTCGAATTCCTGGCTGAACTGGTCAGACGAGGGAAAACTGGGCGTCAGTTCGCCCTGTTCATCCGTCAGGCTCAACCGGACGCCCACGTAGGGAAAAGCCGGGTCCATCAGCAGGCTGCCCTTCTCTCCCAGTACACGCAGGGTGCTGGTGGTCCGCGCGCCGTAGCTGGTCAGGCCGTTGGCGATCAGGCCGCCGGGGAAGCCCAGCATGAAGCTCAGCGACTCCTCGACTTCCACAAAGCGGGGGTCACCGTCCGGCTGGTGCAGCGCGGCGAAGACCCACTGCGGCTCCTGACCCAGCACAAAGCGCAGGGTGTTGACGCAGTAGATGCCCACATCCACCAGGGGGCCACCGCCCGCCAGCTCCTTTTTCAGACGCCAGGCCTCCGGATCGTCCTCAACCTGCACGTGAATGCTGTCCAGCAGCTTGACCTTGCCCAATTTCCCGCTGTGTACAGCGTCGCGCGCGGCCCAGTGCTCGGGCGTGTACTGGCAGCGGTAGGCGGTCATGAGCAGGACGCCAGCGCTGTTGCAGGCCTCCACCATGGCGCGGGCGTCGTCGGCATTCATGCCCAGGGGTTTTTCACACAGCACGTGCTTGCCGATCTTTGCAGCCCGCTCCACATATTCGCGGTGCAGCGCGTTGGGCAAAACGATGTACACGGCATCCACGTCTTTCCGCCCCGTGAGCTGCTCGAAGTCGTCGTAGGTGTAGACGTCATCCTCACCCAGACCAACGGCGCGGGCCAGGGCCAGCCCCTTCTCCGTTTCGCTGGTGACAAACGCGACCACGTGGGCATGTTCGCTGGTACGGACAGCCGGTACCAGCTCGTCGACCGTCAACTGGCCGAGACCGACAATGGCGTAACCCACGCGCTGAGGTTCGGCTTCCGGCAGGGGCAGGTCAGGTTTGAGTGGCATGCCCCACCGTACCGGGCCCGGTTCTCGGGCATCCACGAACGCAATTCACGCTCCCTTGAACTGGGCAGGCCACCATGCCGATCCTTGCCGCACCTCCGGCGGGCCAGACTGCCCGGAATGAACCTGACCCTGCGCGAGCGTCATAACGAAGACCTGCCTGTCTTGTGGCACTGGATGCATGCCCAGCCGGACCCCGAATGGAAGCGCTGGGACGCGCCGTATTTTCACAGCGCGGCCGCGCCTAAATCGACCTCACTCGAAGCATTTACCGAACAGGCGCAGGCGGCGTTGCCCACCGCACACCAGCGCATCATCGCCCTGGACGGCCAGTGCATCGGGCAGGCCACACGCTGAGAGGAAGCACCGGCAGCAGGGGGCTGGTGGGAACTGGGGCTACTGATCTTCGACCCCAGCCTCTGGGACGGTGGCGTGGGAACGCTGGCCCTGCGCCGGTGGACGGACCTCACATTCCGTGACACGGATGCCCACGTGCTGACCTTAACCACCTGGAGCGGCAACGAGCGGATGATTCGTGCGGGGCAGCGCGCCGGCTGGCGCGAATGCGCCCGACTTCCGCAGGGACGGCGCCATGACAGCGTCAAGCTGGCGTTGCTGCGCCAGGAGTGGGAGAATCGGCCCTGACATGACCGTCCGTATCCGCCCTGCCCAGCTGTTCGACGCCGGGTTCGCTGCACCCCTGATTCAGTCCACCATCGGGGCTATCGGGCGGGCCCTGACCGGCACGGCGACCGACGAGGACGCGGCCCACGTTCTGGCCGAGTTTTTTCCGCTGCGCGGGCACCGGCTGAGTTTTACCCATACCCTGATTGCGGAAGTCGGCGGGCAGCCGGCCGGGCTGCTCGTCGCCTACCCGGGAGAATTTGCCGCAGATCTGGATGAACCTTTTCGCCACCACCTGCGCGCCATCGGCCAGCCAGGAGTGACCGAGCCGGAAGGTCAGGCGGGAGAACTGTATGTGGACACCCTGGCGGTCAGTCCTGACCGGCGTGGCCAGGGGGTGGGCGGCGCGCTGCTGCACTCGGCGGCGCTTCGTGCACAGAATCTGGGGCTGCCCCGGCTGGGCCTGCTGTCCGAAGCTGACAACCCGGCCATGCGTCTCTATGCCCGTCAAGGGTTCCGGGCTGCGGGCGAGCGCACCGTCTCGGGCATCAGATTTATCCACCTGATCCGCGAGTTGTCACCCGAGCCAGCAGCTTCACCATCAGTTGAGGCAGGCTGCTGAGGCCGTGCGCCGTGGCTACCCTGTGGCATGACCGGATCCGCTTCCCGCTTCCTGGACGCCCTGGCCCTGCGGGCCATCCGCTTTTACGGACGTCACCTGTCCCCACGCAAGGGCTTTTGCTGTGCCCGCGCGGCAGTACATGGCGGGGAATCCTGCTCGGCGGCTGTGGCACGCATTATCCGGGACGATGGTCTGATCGCCGGACGCCGCCGTGTAGCCGAACGTTTTGCCGAATGCCGCCAGGCCCATGACGCCCTACGGGGAGGCTCTCCCCTAGCGATCGGCACCAGCGGACCGCAGGTGCGCGGGCTGTGCTGCTGCGGCCCGGTGCCGATTCCCTTCCGCTGTGGCTGAGGGCTCTCCTCCTTCCGGGTGATACGTAGGGCCGCTCCGGGAGGTATGCTCCGCGCGTGCGCCGTGTCGTTGTCCTTGCCGCCCTAGCAGGTCTGGTGGCCCTGTCTGCCCCTGCTGCTCCCGCCCTGATGAAATACGGATCCCTGCCCCGTAAAGCCGAGGGTCCTGTGACGCTGCTGCTGGCCGGCGTGGCGCCGGAATATGACGAAAACGCGCCGGTATGGCCGTATCCGGTCAAGCCGGAGGACTACAAGGGCAACACCGATACGCTTGTGCTGGCGCAGCTGCGCCCGGACGGCACTGTCAACCTGCTGAGCATTCCGCGTGACACGTGGCTGAACGTACCCGGGTGGGGATGGGGCAAGATCAATGGTGCCAATCCCCATGGTGGACCGGAGATGGTGATGAACGCAGTGCAGAGCCTGACCGGCGTCAAGCCGGATGCTTACGTGTATCTGTCGCTGTACGCAGTGCGTGCGCTGACTGACGCGGCGGGCGGCGTGACCCTGGATGTCCAGCAACGGATGAAATACGACGACAACGCTGGCAAGCTGCATGTGGATCTGCAACCGGGCCGACAGACCCTCAGTGGCGTACAGGCTGAGGGCTATCTGCGCTTCCGCAACGACAACATGGGCGATATTGGCCGTGTGGCACGCCAGCAACAGTTTATGACTGCCCTGGGTAATCAGGTCAAAAGTCCGCTGAACCTGTGGCGCCTGCCCATGATGGCTGGGGCGCTGGACCGCACCACCAAGACCAATATCACCCGGGAGCAGGTCGGCGCACTGCTTGGGGGAGCTTTGAGCGGTCTGAAGGTACAGACACACACGTTGCCGGGTAATTTCGGCCGCCGGGGCCGGCTGAGCGTCTGGGTCACAGACCAGGCAGCCTTGAATGCACTGGTGGCCAAACACTTCCGCGATCCCAATGACCCGCGCAGCCTGGGGATTGCCGTGGTGAACATGGACGCCCCTGCCGGCAGCGCAGCCCGCCTGAAGACGAAGCTTGAAAGCCTGGGCTACCGGAACGTGTGGATCGCCTCGGAGCCTCGTGGCCCAGCCCCGACCACCATCACAGGCAGCGCGGCCGAGCGTCTGCTGCAGGATGTCGGTCACGGCACAGTGACCTCGACTCCAGGAGTTTCCGGCGCCGACGTCACTGTACGCCTCGGCACCGACACACCGGCCAACTGAGAAAAAGAGACACTTTTCAGAACCACTGTGGGAGCAGGGATGCAGCAAAACCTATATCTTCTTAATCGATTCAGCTTCATCTGCTAGGCTGGGGCATGACCCTGACAGCGCAACTGAAGTGGTGGCAGAGCGGCATCATCTACCAGATCTATCCCCGGTCCTTTCAGGACGCCAGCGGCGACGGTGTCGGAGATCTGCGGGGAATCACGGCGCGGCTGCCATACGTGGCCAGCCTGGGGGTGCAGGCGGTCTGGCTCTCCCCTATCTTTACGAGCCCTATGCGCGACTTTGGTTATGACGTGGCCGATTACTGCGACATCGACCCACTGTTCGGCACCCTTGAGGACTTCGACGCCCTGGTCGCCGAGGCCCACCGCCTGTGCCTGAAGGTCATGCTGGACTACGTTCCCAACCACACTTCCAGCGACCATGTATGGTTTCAGGAAGCCAGTGCAGGGAAAGACAGCCCGAAGCGTGACTGGTATGTCTGGCGTGACCCGGCTCCAGACGGCGGCCTGCCCAACAACTGGAAATCCTTCTTTGGCGGGCCGGCCTGGACCCTGGACGAGAAGAGCGGGCAGTACTACCTTCATCAGTTCCTGCCGTCACAGCCGGACCTGAACTGGCGCAACCCGGATGTACGGGAAGCCATGTTCGACGTGCTGCGTTTCTGGATGCGGCGCGGCGTCGACGGCTTCCGGGTCGATGTGATCTGGCTGCTGGCCGAAGATGAGCGCTTTCTGGACGAGCCCGCCAATCCCGAGTGGCGACCGGGCGATATCGAGCATGCCAGCCTGGAGCACATCTACACCCAGGACCAGCCCGAGACGCATGAGTACATCCGCGAGATGCGCGCCGTGCTCGACGAGTTCGATGACCGCATGATGGTCGGTGAGATCTACCTGCCGGTGGCGAAACTGCTGCCCTTTGCCGGCACTCCCGACGAGCCGATGGTGCATCTGCCGTTCAATTTCCATCTGATTCTGATGCCCTGGGACGCCGGGCAGATCCGCACCTTCACCGACAGCTATGACGCAGAGTGCCGCAAGGCCCAGACCTGGCCCAACTGGGTGCTGGGCAACCACGACCAGCACCGATTCCGGTCACGCGTGGGCGACGCCCAGTACCGTGTGGCGCAGACCCTGCTGCTGACCCTGCGCGGCACGCCTACCGTGTACTACGGTGACGAGATTGGCATGAGCAACGTGCCGATTCCCTCCCACCGCATGGTGGACCCGGCGGGTCTTCAGCAGCCCGACAGTCCCGCCGCCAGCCGCGACCCGGAACGCACGCCCATGCAGTGGGATGCCAGTGCCAACGCCGGCTTCAGCGCCCCCGGGACCGAGCCGTGGCTGCCCCTCGCGGATAATTACGCCACGCTGAACGTTCAGGCGCAGGAGAACGACCCCGCCAGCGACCTGGGCTACTTCCGGGCGCTGACGAGGCTGCGCCAGGAGCATCCGGCACTGGTGGCCGGCGACTACCGCAGCCTGGACGCTGGCCACGACCACCTGTTCGCCTTCGAGCGGACCCTGAACGGTGACCGACTGATCGTGCTGCTGAATTTCGGCTCACAGGAAGTCGGCCTGAGTCGGGACATTCACGGCCAGACGCTGCTCAGCAGCCTGGGGGACCAGCCGGAAATCGGCGCTGCGCTGCGCCCGAACGAGGCCCGGGTGCTGCGGGCCTGAACTGAGGTTGGGGCCGGGGAATGCCGTCAGTAAACAGCGTCCCCCGGCTGCCTATCCCGACTCTGCCCTCAATAAGGCAGGCCGGCCAGGCGCAGCAATTCCTCGCGGGCCCACAGCGCATCGTTGGGGCGCCGGGTGCGGTCATGGCGGATCAGGCTCAGGTACAGACCTTCAAGGGGATCATCTAAGGCAGGCAGCGGTTCTTCAGGGTCGGGCAGCGCGCCGTGCAGGCCCCACCCGAGCAGCACCCCGATGCCATACAGGTCACTCTCCGGGCCCAGGGGTTCGCCCCGCGCAGCTTCCGGACTCTGGAAAGCTGCGGTGCCAAACCGGGTGGGCACGTCCATGTTCTCAAACGCCGGACCGGACAGATCGAAGTCGACCAGCTTGGCTCCCCCGTCAGGTTCCACCAGAATGTTTTCGGGTTTGATGTCACGGTGGACCAGGCCATGCCCATGCAGGTACGCCAGGCCATCCAGGACATGCGCCAGCGTCAGCAGGAAGGCGCGGCGCTCGTGAACGGCAGCAGGACGCTGCGCAAAGCGGGTAAACATCACTTCGCCACGGGCCAGGGTGCCGATCAGGGCCGGATTCCCGTCGACTTCCGTGCGGCCGATCACGCGCGCCAGCCGTGGGTGGTCCAGGCCGCTGGCGTGGGCTTCTTCACGTTCGGCGAAGGTCGCCAGGTGTGCCGGAAATATTTTCACGACACGCGGCTGCCCGGCACTGTCCACAGCAAAGTACACCAGGCTGTGTGACCCTCGCCCGAGAGGACGGACCAGTCTCAGGCCCCCCTCCACCATCTGTCCTGCGATCGGCATTCGCCTCACGCTACCGCAGATCAAGTGCTTGCGGGTAGGTATGGGGGTAGAGGCTGCCCCCAGTGGTGGTAGACAGGTGGCGTCCGGAGCACCGTCAGTATCGGCCACGACGGTCAGCACACCATCGGTCCGGGCGTTATCACGCCGCGTTTGGGTGCAGAGCCCTGACACACCGCACCAGGGTTGGCTGGACGTGAACTCTGCCTGCAAAGGGCAGGATGTCAGGTGCAGGCCAATGACCGCAGAGTGTGTATCCCGCGGCGGTGCACACCGCTTTCAATGAAGTCACTGCCTGAGGAGCCCCCGACAAAGCCCGGCGCGCACCTGCACGGTGTTCCAAGCAACCCGGGCGCGTCGGCAGGAATGATCTGGCCCGGCCAGCATGGGCTCATGGGCTATGCTCTGCGGTGCATGACCAGACTCGACTCGGCCACCCCTCCTCCCCGCAAGCACGGGGCCCTGCACAAGCTGTGGAAGGACTTTCTGGAACCCATCGTCTTTGCAGTGGTGATCACGCAGTTCGTGGCTACACTGGTCGGTGTCGAGGGCGTCAGCATGATGCCCAACCTGCGAGACCGCGAGCGCGTGTTTGTTCCCAAATACGAGACCTGGCTGCACAAGGCCGGCGTGGGTGACTTCCAGCGCGGTGACATCGTGATCTTCAAGCCGCCCCGGGCCGCAGCCGAGCGCATTCCCAACCTGAACCGGAGCGCCCTGGGGTTGTGGTCCTACCGCCCCTTCCTGATCAAGCGCGTGATCGGGCTTCCAGGAGACCGCATCGCGATCTCGGGCGGCGAAGTCACCATCAACGGGGTGCGCCTGGATTCAAGCTGGACCACCGACTACTGGCGCGAACAGGGCTGCTGGGACAACCAGAGTGACCTTGCCATGCAGGCCACATCCAGCCGCAATGGGGTGATGACCGACCAGCCGGAGTTCACCGTGCCCGCAGGCACTTACTTCGTGATGGGTGACAACCGCACCCCCAACGGCAGTGAGGATTCCCGCCTGTTCGGACCGGTGCCGCAGCGGGACATCGCCGGGCGCGCGGCTGCGGTGGTCTGGCCCATCATGCGCAAGACCAACGCCCGGTACGACTGCACGGCAGAGCGAGTCGCCAGCCTGACCGGCGAGAACAAGGTCAACCTGCGCCTTCTGACACGACCCGAAGCGTTTCAGGACCTCAAGACCCAACTGGCAAAGTAAGACAAGTCAGGTACGAGATGAGCGGGGCCTGGAAATACGACCCAGGCCCCGCCCATCGTCATTGCTCCTGTCCTCCGCAGTTCTGAATCCTGCCTGTTACTCGGGACAGCGGCGTATCAGTGGCCCAGCCCTTCACTGAAGGGTGAATCCGCAGCCGGCTCACCAGGCTTCCGTAAGCCGGACCTCCGCCCATCAGCTTTCCTCGTCTTCGAATTCCTCGTCACCGCCCAGCACTGTGATCTCGGTGGATTCGCTGACAACCCGGTACTGTCCCTCGCGGGCAATAAAGTCAGCAGCCATACGCAGGGTTTCCTCAACCCAGCCGTAGTCGTTGGACAGGGTCGCCACGCCGATCACTTCCCAGTCATGGGCATCCAGACCATCCAGACGGGCCACCGTCAGCGGATAGCGGGCCTTGAGACGCTCGACCACGGGCCGGACCAATGCCCGTTTCTCCTTGAGGTTTCCAACCCAGGGCATTTCGACCCGGACCGTCAGGACACCGACATAACCCAGTGCCACGCGATCAGAGCATCCCTGCGAGAAATCCCTGCGTGCGAACGGTGCGCACCAGGTCCATCACAGTGTGGCGGGAGGGGTCGTAGTGCACCTCGATCTGTCCCTCGTCCGGCGTGGCTCTGGACACCCCCGGCATCGCCAGCAGGGCAGCAGCAACTTTTTCTCCGGCTTCGCGGTTCATTCCGCGCACCCCGAGCAAAACGCGGGTGGCATTGGCTGTCATCGGAATATTATGCGCTTCCCGGCCGCAGTTGCTGTCCTGGCGCGGTGCCGTTGCGGCTGCCCAGATGCTGCACCGCGTACTGTCCGATCACGTTGGCGCCCTCCTGCTGCGCAGCGTCCTGCAAAGCTGGGGTCAGCGGGTAGTGAAGCTCGTATACGGCGGTGTCGTAAGCACTCTTGACCACGGCGTGCATCAGTCCTGCGGCTGTGTCGGCCGGTGCATCCGGGGCCAGCGTAAGGGTCCGCATCAGCACGACCGGCCGGTCGCCCTGCCACACGGGCTGAGCAAACACGAAGCCCTGCAAGGTGCCCTGCGGGTCCTGCGCCACGAAGGAATGCTCGCTGCGTTCATAGAACTTCAGGGCAGGAAGGCTGGTGTGCAGCCGGCCCTCGCGCTCGCGTTCAGGCAGGGCATCGAAGGCCGGATCAGTGGCGCGCTGCACGCGCAGGTCCAGCGCCTGCAGCGCGGCGTGGTCAGCCTCTCCAAAGGTGCGGTAACGCATCATGCGCGCAGGCTAGCAGTCTGCTGATGGCTGTTCGGGGACTGGTGTGAGGAAGAACTTTTCCCAGGACAATCAGGTGCCAAGCCGCGCCTGAACCTCAGCCCAGTGAGGCATCGCATCCTGCGCGCCTGCGCGGGTGCAGGTCAGACTGGCTGCCACCCCCGCAGCCTGCAGTGCCGCGTGTAAGGCTTCGCCCTGGTCCAGCCGGGCTGCCAGCACCCCACAAAAGGTGTCTCCCGCACCCGTGGTGTCCACGGGGGTCACCGGGTGCGCCATGAAACGCAGTGTCTGCCCGGAAGTTACGGTCAGGTGGCCGAGCGCGCCCAGCGTAACCGTAGCGGTGTCAGGCCCACACGTCAGCAGGTTCCGGGCGGCAGCTTCCAGGGCTGAAGCCTCCACCGTCAGGCTGCCCCCGCTGAACTCCGCCAGTTCGTGTTCGTTGACGATCAGGTGATGGACATGTTGCAGCAGTTCGGGGTCCGGGCTGCGCGCAGGTGCCGCGTTCAGGAGGACGCGCAGGCCGCTTGCCTGAGCATGGCGCGCAGCTGCCAGCGTCACCTCAGGTCCCAGTTCCTGTTGCAGCAGCAGGTGCGTAAACCCGTCCAGCCGTTCAGGCAGGTGCGCCGGACTCAGCAGGGTGTTGGCCCCACTCGCCACGGTGATGGCATTCTCGGCGGCCGGGTCGACGGTAATCAGGGCCAGACCGGTGGGCGCGTCCAGGATCTGCAAGTCGCTCAGGTCAACCCCGGAGCGTTGGAGACCAGCCAGAGCTACGTCCCGGAAGGCGTCCCGCCCCACCGCACCGACCATCCGTACAGCCGCCCCTGCAAGCGCCGCCGCGACCGCCTGGTTGGCCCCCTTCCCTCCGGGGGACAGCCGGGCACCTTGACCCAGCACGGTCTCGCCGGGACCTGGGATGCGCTCGGCCCGGACCGTGATATCGGCATTGATACTGCCCACCACCAGGACACTCACAGCGTTTCCCCAACCGACACCAAACCGGTAAGCAGAGCAGGGCCGCGACGAAGGAACGAGGCACACATGGCTGGAGTCTGACAGGCGCAGTGATCTGAAGGGCAAACTCAGCTACCCCTGACATGACGCTTGAAGGCAGAGCAAATTAGTTTATACTTAGTTCAATTTCATTGAGCCTTCACAGCCCTGCCGACGGGTTGACGCCTGGCGCGCGGCCTTCGCCTGCCTTTTTCAGGAGTGACATGACCCCATCCCTTCCCTCAGACCGGCCCTGGCTTTCCCACTACGAAGCGGGCGTTCCACACGACTTCACGCCCAGCGACCGCACGCTGCCGCAGGTGCTGGAGCGCGCCGCCAGTCAGTTCCCGGACCGGGTGGCCCTGGAATTTCTGGGGGCGAGGACCACTTACCGCCAGCTGCTGCAGGATGCCCTGCGCTTTGCGAGCGCCCTGCAGTCCCTGGGCGTCAAACCCGGCGAGCGGGTGGCGATCATGCTGCCCAACTGTCCGCAGTTCGTGGTGGCCTTCTACGGCACGCTGCTGGCGGGCGCCGTGGCGGTGAACACCAGCCCGCTGTACACCCCAAGCGAACTGCAGCACCAGTTGCAGGACAGCAGCAGTGAAACGCTGCTCATGCTCGACGCGTTTTTCCCGCGCTATCAGGAAATCGCCGGCAACGTCGGTGTCAAACGCGTGATCGTGACGGGGATCCAGGACGCCCTGCCGTTTCCCAAGAACATCCTTTACCCCATCAAGGCCCGCAAGGACGGCACCTGGGTCAATGTCAAGGCAGAGGGAACGGTTCACGGGTACAAGGCGCTGCTGGGCCGTCAGGCACCGCGTCCGCAGCTGGTGGCGATTCGCCCTCAGGATCTTGCGCTGCTGCAGTACACCGGCGGCACGACCGGCGTGCCCAAGGGCGCTATGCTCACGCACCGCAATCTGGTGGCCAACAGCGAGCAGTCCCGCGTCTGGATGAGCGATCTCAAGGAAGGTCAGGAGATCACCCTGGCGGCGATTCCGTTTTTTCATGTCTACGGCATGACGGTGGCCATGAACCTCAGTGTGCTGACCGGGGCGACCATCGTGCTGGTGCCCAACGCTCGCGATATCCCGATGGTGCTCGCGCAGATCCAGGCCAGCCGCGCGACACTGTTTCCCGGTGTTCCCACGCTGTACAACGCCATCAACAACCACCCGGATACGCCGAAATTCAACCTGACATCCATCCGGGCCTGTATCAGCGGCAGCGCCCCGCTGATGCTGGAAACCGCGCGCCGTTTCCGTGAGATCACCGGGGGCGCCAACTTGGTCGAGGGCTATGGTCTGACCGAGACCAGCCCGGTGACCCACGTCAATCCCATCTTTGGTGAGCAGCACGAAGGCAGCATTGGCCTGCCACTGCCAGGGGTGGACGCTGTGGTCATGAACGACCAGGAACAGCCGCTGGCTCCGGGTGAGGTCGGCGAACTGTGGGTGGCTGGTCCACAGGTCATGCTGGGCTACTGGCAGAAGCCCGAGGAGACCGCCAAGACCATGCGCGAGGCCTTCGGACGCACCTGGCTGCTCACCGGTGACATGGCAGTCATGGATGAGGACGGCTATTTCCGCATCGTGGACCGCAAGAAGGAGCTGATCATCGCTGGCGGCTTCAACATCTACCCGCGCGAGGTCGAGGAAGTGCTGATGACCCACCCGGCCGTCCTGGAGGCTGCTGCGGTCGGCGTGCCGGATACCTACCGCGGCGAGAGCGTCCATGCTGTCCTGGTGCTCAAGCCCGGCCAGCAGGCCACCGAGGCGGACGTGATCGCCCACTGCCGCAGCGAACTCAGTGCCTACAAGGTGCCGCGCAGCGTGGAGTTCCGCACCGAGCTGCCGAAGACCGCTGTCGGGAAGATCCTGCGTCGCCAGTTGGCCAGCGAGGCTCGCGCGGCCCGGCCGGCCTGAACGGCTCCGTACAGGTCTGCCCCCGGTATGCCGCTCCGGGGGCAGACCTGTTTCCCCAAGCCTCTTTCCCTGGCCGAGTCACCTCACCATGCACAAAGAGGCGGCTGCACTATCATGGGCGATATGCCGTACACCATTCTCGTCGCGGACGATGAACCTGCCATCCGGACCATGCTGGAGGTCATTCTGTCGGCGGATGGACACCGGATTGTGACGATGAGCGACGGCCGCGCCGCGCTGGAGTACCTGCGGGACAATACCCCGGACGCCATGTTACTGGACGTGAAAATGCCACACATGGACGGCTTCGAGATCTGCTCACGGGTCAAAAGGATTTCCAGGCTCAAAGACACCCCGGTGCTGCTGCTGACTGCGTTCGACGATGACCATACCCGGGATCACGCACGGATGGTCGGCGCCGACGATGTGGTGTACAAACCACTGTCCGGAAAGAACCTGCGCGGGCGCGTGAACCAGCTGATCGAGGCCCGGCGCCACTGATGCCTGCCCCGAGCCCACAACGCCACATTCCATCCCGAACGGAG
>NZ_BMPP01000001.1:0-36830 GCF_014647655.1 Deinococcus malanensis | reverse complement strand
GGTGAGGGAGTGCCGGCCACCTTTATATGAGTATATGAGCCTTCCGGCTTTACAGTCCGGCTGCGGCCAGGAAGGCGTCAAGCTTCTGCGGCCGGAAACCGCTGAGGCTGTGCGCGACGTCACCACTCACCAGGGTCGGCACGCTGCGCTTGCCGCCATTGACCCGCATCACGTACTGCGCCGCCTCATCGTCGTTCTCGATGTTGATTTCCTCGAAGTCAAAGCCTTTCTGCTGCAGAGCGCGTTTGGCCACATGGCAGTCAGGGCACCAGCTGGTCGTGTACATCTTGATCATGGCACCAGTTTACTAAATAAAGCATGAGGGATGGGCGCAGACATTTCTTTCTTTCCTTCTCAGGTCTGGTCATCAAAAAAACGCCGCCCTGTGTAGGACGGCGCTTAGCTCTGAGGCTGAACTCAGACGTTGGCAGGAGCTTCAGCAGGAGCAGTGGCCGGTACTGGCTCGGCTTTTTCGGCAGAGCCGGCCTTATCCCCGGTATCCTCCGTGCGCTCTTTCTTGGGCGCGGGGGCCTGCTTGGGAGCCATGATCATGTTCATGTCCATGCCCATCATGCTGGGCATGCCTTCGGGCGTTCCCACATCGGCCAGAGCTTCTGCCACTCGAACCAGGATGCGCTCACCCAGTTCCGGGTGGGTGCGTTCGCGGCCACGGAACATGATGGTGACCTTGACCTTGTGACCGTCGTCCAGGAAACGGCGTACGTGGCCTGTTTTGGTCTTGAAGTCATGGTCATCAATCTTGACCCGGAATTTGATGGCCTTGACTTCCTGCGAGCGCACGCGCTTGCGGTTTTCCTTCTCGTTCTGCTGCTGTTCGTAGCGGAACCGGCCATAGTCGAGCAGGCGGCAGACAGGTGGAACGGCCTGTGGGCTGACCATGACCAGGTCCAGCCCCTTCTCGCGCGCCATGTTCATGGCGTCACGGGTGTCGATAATGCCGATCTGCTCGCCTTCGCCGCCGATAAGCCTGATCTGGCGGACGCGGATCTGCTCGTTGACCTTGTGTTCTTTCGCTATGTTTACCACCTCCGCCGCGCCCGGCGCACGCTGGCAGCCTGGGCGGCCTGTTGTCTCGTATGCGCCGCAAGAGGGCGCTGTTTCAGACAGACAGGTCCGCAGTTTACCACGGGCCTTTCCCTGGTCGGGAGGCGTATGGTCTGGAGCGTTTCATCATGCTTGATGCCATGCTGGGCCGTATGTCTTTCCCGTCTGCTTCCTCACCGGCAGTGACACGCTCCTTCGGCCCAGGGCAGGCCCGCTCTCCTGACCTGGAAGTGCTGCTGACCGACGGCCGGGGCGGGTTCTCACTGGGCAGTCTGGCTGGCGTGCCCACCCGCTGTTATTCGGCCCTGAATGTCAGTCAGCAGCCTCCTGTTCAGCGCTACGCCCATCTGGCCTCGCCGCTGGAAATTCTGAGCACGCCCAGCGGCGAGGCCACGCTGCATTCCCTCGAACTGGCTCCTGGCGTGTTTGAAGGGCAGGGCCTGGACCTGCTGGCAGGAGCCACACTGCGCGACCTGTTGCCCGAACGGGAACAGCTGTGGCGTGGCGTGCGCGTTCGACGCCGCAGCTGTATGCCGCACGGCGCCGACAGCGTGGTGTACCTGTACGACGTGCAGGCCGACGAGCCGGTCACCCTGACCCTGGGAGGGTTTTTCGTAGACCGGGACATGCATACGGTCCATACCGGCGTCCCGCGCCTGAGCCTGCGCTGCGTGGACAACGAAGCCCTGGTCGAGGGCGAGCGGCTCACCCGGGTCCAGCTGCATGCCCCGGGTGCCGGGGTCCAGCCGCTGACGCCCGCGCCTTTTCCGCAGCGCGTCTTTTACCGCCACGACCAGGCGCGAGGAGAGGCCGAGTCCGAACTGACGCTGGGTGCAGCCCTGTGGCAGGTCCAGCTGCCGGCAGGCGGAGGTCAGATTGCCCTGGTCTTTAGCGCGGGATCAGCTGCAGGAGTGCCGGACCCCTGGGCCGCCTACGAGGCGGAAGCGAACCGGCGCCGGGAGCACGCCCGGCAGGCCTGGGCCGCGACGGGTGTCCGCGACGACCTGGTGGCGACCCTCGCCGTGGCCGCCGACGCCTATCTCGCGCAGCGTTCGGCCCCGGCCGGCGTCACAGTGATCGCCGGCTATCCCTGGTTTGCCGACTGGGGCCGCGACGCGATGATCGCCCTGACCGGCCTGACGCTGGTCACGGGCCGCTACACCGAGGCGCGTGACCTGCTGGGCACATTCCTGGCCACCCTGCGCCGGGGATTGATCCCGAACAATTTTCATGAAGATGGCAGTGGCGCGGGCTACAACACCGTGGACGGCGCGCTGTGGCTGGTGGTGGCGCTGGAACTGTATGTGCAGGCCAGCGGCGACCTGGACTTTGCCCGCCAGTCCCTGCCGCAGGTACGTGACCTGCTGGACTGGCATGTCCGGGGAACCGATCATGGAATCCGCATGGACCCGGGGGACGGCCTGCTGCTGGCCGGAGAACCCGGCGCTCAGCTGACCTGGATGGACGTGAAAATCGAGGGCTGGGTCGTGACCCCCCGACATGGCAAGCCGGTGGAGATCCAGGGGCTGTGGCTGGCAGCCCTTGGCGCCGAGGGCCGTCTCTCGCAGATGTCGGGCGAGCCGCCTGCCTTTGCCGCTCATCTGCAACGGGCCAAGGAGAGCTTCAGCGTCTTCTGGACCGGTACGGCGTTTGCCGACACACTGAGCGCCGATGGCGTGCCGGACCTGAGCCCACGGCCGAACGTGGCCCTGGCACTGGCACTGGGTGACACCCCGGCTACGCCCGCGCAGATCAGCGCTGCGGCCGGACTAATCCGGAGAGAACTGCTCACGCCCCTGGGGCTCCACACCCTTTCACCCCTGGACGCCCGGTACCGCGGCGATTACGGCGGGACGCAGGTTCAACGTGACGCGGCCTACCACCAGGGCACCGTCTGGCCCTGGCCGCTGGCTTCCTACGTCGATCTGCTGCTGTCGCGCGGGGACCTTGCAGGCGCACGGGACACCCTGCGGGGCCTGCAGGGGCACGTGTGGGAGGCTGGACTGGGCCATGTCTCGGAGGTGTTCAGCGGGCAGAGCCTCACTCCTGGCGGGTGCCCGTTTCAGGCCTGGAGCGTGGCCGAACTGCTGCGTGCCCACGTCGCGGTGGCCCGCGCCCAGCAGACAGGCCTAGCGGCAACGCAAACCGCGCCCTCAAGCGCGCGATAGCGCTAGGCAAGCCGGGTCGTGGGCGACACTTAATCCTTGACGTCCTGTGGACACAAACCCTAGCATCCTGATATGACGCCTCCTGCCACTTCGGCTGTGCCGGCCATGCCTGTAGGTCTGGCGGTGGACGTGGCGGCCTTTGCCATGCACGACGGCGTTCTGCGGGTGCTGCTTGTCCAGCGCGGCGAATTGCCACACGCGCGGGACTGGGCGTTGCCGGGCGGGCTGGTGCTGTCTGGTGAGGAATTGCACGAGGCTGCCCTGCGGGTACTGCGGACCGAGACGACCGTGGAACTCGAACCCCGTCACCTGGAACAGTTCCACACCTTCGGGGAGGTGGGCCGGGACCCACGCGGCCGCATTGTGAGCGTCGCGCATCTCGCGGTGTTGCCTCACGGAACGGTAGAGGTGTCGGGCGGCGGACATACGCTGGGCGCCGAGTGGTTCAGTGCGCACCAGCCGCCTGCCCTGGCCTTTGACCACCAGAGCATTCTCGACCGCGCCCTGGCCCGGCTGCAGCTGCGCCTGGAATACGCCAATCTGGCGCTTGAATTCCTGCCGGAGACCTTTACCCTTCCCGAACTGCAGGGCGTTCACGAAGCGATCCTGAACCGCAAGCTCGACAAGCGGAATTTTCGCAAACGCCTGCTGGCCCAGGGGGTCCTGACGCCCAGCGGAGAGCGCCGGACCGGCGTAGGTCGCCCGGCACAGCTGTACCGCAAAGCCAAGAACGCCCGCAGCGCGGCGCTCTGAGCCTGTCACCCTTCTGACCGGCACCTTCTTGCCCGTGCCTGCCCGCTAAACTGCGGGTCATGGACATGAAGAAGCTGATGAAGCAGATGCAGCAGGCCCAGGTGGCTGCCAACCGGATCCAGGAGAACCTGGCTGCGCAGACGGTGGAAGGCTCGGCCAGCGGACTGGTCACCGTCACCATGAACGGGCACGGCAAGGTGCAGGGCCTGAAGATCAAGCCTGAGGCCGTGGACGCCGATGACGTCGAAGCGCTGGAGGATCTGATTCTGGTGGCTCTGCAGGACGCGGGTGCCAAGGCCGATGCGCTTCAGCAGGAAGCCACACGTGGCCTGGGTATCCCCGGATTCTGATGCCGCGCCGCGCTGAACAGGGCAAAACGTGAAATACCCTCCTTCCCTCGTGTCGCTGATCCGGGAGCTCTCGCGCTTACCCGGGATCGGGCCCAAAAGTGCGCAGCGGCTGGCCTTTCACCTGTTCGAGCAGCCCCGCGAGGACATCGAGCGGCTGGCCGGTGCGCTTCTCGCGGCCAAGCGCGACCTGCACACCTGTCCGATCTGTTTCAACATCACCGACGCCGAGCGCTGTGATGTCTGCAGCGACCCCAGCCGCGACCAGAATCTGATCTGCGTGGTCGAGGAACCCGGCGACGTGATTGCCATCGAGCGCAGCGGCGAGTACCGGGGGCTGTACCACGTGTTGCACGGGGTGTTGAGCCCCATGAACGGAGTCGGCCCCGAAAAGCTTCACATCAAGCCGCTGCTGCCCCGGGTTCAGGAGGGCCAGGAGATTATTCTGGCCACCGGCACGACTGTTGAGGGTGACGCGACTGCGCTGTACCTGCAGCGTCTGCTGGAGCCTCTGGGTGCCGTTGTCAGCCGCATCGCCTATGGTCTGCCGGTAGGCGGAGCCCTGGAATACGCCGATGAGGTCACGCTGGGCCGGGCCCTGACCGGCCGGCAGCGCGTGAGCAAGTAAGCCGCATTCCTTTGAACCTGATCCTTTCCCTTGCCCCATCCGCTGTGGCGGGGCTTTCCAGTCAGTGCCCGTAGCTGCTCAGGAGCCGCCGGACACCTGCGCGCAGGCCGATGCGCTGGGGGGGCAGCTCATTCATGGTCACGGCCTGAAGACCCCGCGCCGCCAGCCCCTCCAGCAGGTGGTCAAGAAGCTCTGGTGTGACGGCGGGACCGTCATGCAACAGAATCACGCTGCCAGGGCGCACACGCGCCAGAGCCTGCCCGGCAAGCCCAGCAGCGTCGCCGCTGGTCCAGTCCCGTCCCTCGACATCCCACAGCGCGATCTGCCGGCCCTGAAGGCGCGCAAACAGCCGCGTCCAGGGGCTATGCCCTCCGTATGGGGGGCGGTAGAAGTGCGGCCCAGGCTCCTGTGTACGGGGATGCCAGCGCACCTGCCTCCATTCCCGCCAGGGAGGCAGCAGCAGGGCGTGGATGTGCCAGCGGCCATGCGCTTCGAACTGATGCCCGGCACTGCGTAGCGCTTGGAGCTGCGCCGCGTGGGTCTGTACGGCTGGCGCAGTCACGAAGAACGTAGCGCGTGCGCCGTGCCGCGCCAGGACAGTCAGCAACTCCGCAGTGCGCGGACCAGGGCCGTCATCGAAGGTCACCGCGACAAGGTGGCCATTGGGCTTCCCCGGGCCCATGGCCCCCCAGCCCGCCGCTCGTCCCAGAACCTCAGCAGCAGCCACCGACACCAGAACCAGCCCAGCCAGCGAGGCAGCCGAGTTCTGGAAGCACTGAGATCCTCTTCTGGCGCTCACCCTGCTTGCCGACCTAATCGGCGCCTCCCGCCTTGACAGGCGTTTCGACTCCTGGGGGGCGTGACTGGAAGTGCCGCCGGAACAGCACGTAGCCCAGTGACGTTATCAAGGCCAGGACTGCACCCAGGGCAAACGGGCCACGGACCCCGGCCTGCTGCAGCGCCAGACCACCCAGCAGTGGTCCGGCCGCGAAGCCCCCATTCTCTACAGTCATGAGGACACCCCAGGCAGCGGGACGCTGGGCCTCGGGCAGGGTCTGGGCTACCAGGGCTGCCCAGCCGGGAGTCAGGAACGCGTAGCCCAGGCCTGTACAGGCCGCGAGGAGAAACAGGGTCCACACCGGGGGCATGAATGCGAAGCCTGCCAGCCCCAGCGCAACCAGGGCATAGCCAACAGTCACCGCCAGACGGGCCCGGCCACGGTCGGCTATGCGGCCGGTAAACGGCATGCTGCCGAAGGCCACCGCACCGCCAACCACCAGAAGGGCGACCAGATCCCAGTATTCCAGGCCAAATTTGGGCGCCATGCGAAACAGCCAGTTGCCGATCAGGGCCTGCGTCAGCGTCTGCATCAGGGCGGCTGGCAGGAGTGGCAACAGGGCTGGCAGCAGCGCCCGGGGGCTGCTCCTGCGCTCGCCGCCTTCGGCCGCAGCCTCGATGTGACGGCGGGCGGGCAGCAGCAGCGAAAGCAGCAGGCTCAGGCTCAGCATGACCAGGGCTATGGTGATGGCCCACACGTCCGGACGGTGGGCCAGCGCCCCATACACCATGAAGCCCAGGCCAGTGAGCGGCATCACCGAAGTGCTGACCACCGTCAGCACCCGGCCTTCGTAGCCGGGGCGTGCCGCGTCGGCTGTGAGGTTCATGGCAGCTGGCCACATAGGCGAGAAGCCAATGCCATGGATTGCAGCGACCAGCAGCAGCATCCAGGCGCTGTGGGCCAGCGGCAGCAGGCTCAGGGCCAGCAGGCTGACAGCAGCGCCTGCAAGCGCCACACGCCTGGGACCGAAGCGCTGGATCAGCCCTCCAGCCGGGCCGCGCATCAGGGTATCGGCCACCATGTGCGAGGTCCATGCAGCTCCAGCCACCGCCACCGGCAGATGAAATTTCGTGTCGATCACCTGGGTCAGGTAAGCACCGTACAGACCACTCCGGACGAATTCCGCGCACGCCAGCGTCAGCCCGGCCGCCAGAACGCCAGCGGCGGTGCCGGGACGCAGAGGCAGAAGTTCACGCAGAGGTCGGCGGCTCATGAAACCCTATTGTGACGCAGCCATGCCGGGGAAACTGCGTAAAGTCCTGCTAGCCTGTGCGGGTGCCCGAATTTTCGGTTGTGATTCCCGCCCGCAATGAGGCGAAGTACCTGCCCCAGACGCTGCGGGCGCTGGAACGGCAGCTCAGAGCTCCGGCCGAAGTGATCGTGGTGGACAATGGCAGCACCGACGACACCGTACAGGTGGCCCGCGCCTGGGGAGCACGGGTCCTGTGCTGTCCGGAGCGTGGGGTGGCCCGCGCACGGCAGCTGGGTCTGGTGGAGGCCCGGAGTGAATGGGTGGCCACGACCGATGCCGATTCGCTGCCCATTCCGGAGTGGTTGCAGAGGTTCGATCAGGCCGCTCCAGGCCGCGTGGCCCTCTACGGCCCCATGCAGTTCTGTGGCGTCTCGCCAGCCATGGTGAGGCTGTCGCGCGGAAGTTACAGCGCGTTTCTGCACACCTGCCGGATGCTGGGCAAACCCAATCTGGCCGGCGGCAACATGGCTTACTCGCGTGAAGCAGCCCTGCTGGCCGGCGGCTATCCGCTGGTGGAGGCCTACGAGGACGTGATCCTGGGGCAGGAACTCGACCGTCTGGGCAAAGTAGCGTACGTGCGCGGGGCCCTGGTCGAGACCAGTGGGCGCCGGCTCGAAGGCGGGCTGGCTCCGTTTCTGTGGCGTCACATACGCAACGTCACTGGTCATACACGAGGGTATTTCGGGGATGACCGGGCGCCGCCTCCGGAAAAGTGACCACGCTGGGCATGCCCAGCACCTGGGCGTAAACCTCCAGCACCTGCCGGGCCACGCCGGCCGGCGTGGTGGTCGCCCCGAACGCACGCGCCCCTGCAGACAGCCGGGCCCACAGCTGAGGGTCGTCGAGCACCGCGCGGGCATGGCGGATCAGCCGGTTGACGTCGCCTGGAGGCACCAGATAGCCGCTGCGTTCATGGGCCACCCCGCTCAGGGTTCCGCGCGCACCCACGGCCACCACCGGCACCCCCATCAGCTGGGCCTCCTGCAGCACCAGCCCCTGGGTCTCGGTATCGCTGGCGAACAGGAACAGCTCGGCCAGGCGGTAATACGCCCCGATCTCGGTCCAGGGCTTGACGCCCAGAAACGTCACGCGGTCTTCTACACCCAGGCGCCGGGCATGCAGTTCCAGATGTTCACGCTCTGGGCCCTCGCCCAGGATCACCAGATGCGCTTCAGGCAGGGCCGGCAGGGTGTCGAGCACATGGTCAAAGCGTTTCTCGCGCGCCAGGCGCCCTACCGTCAGCAGCCGGCGGCGACCCTCCGGCCAGGGGCTGGCGACGGGCGGCGCCGTACGCAGCACACGCGGTTCAATACTGGTCGGGATCACCACCGGATTGCGGGCATTCATGCGCCGCAGCACGTCGAACATCCCGGCCGTTGGGGTAATGACAGCGTCGGCACGGCCGTAATACAGACCGGCAGTCCGGGTCACCGCGCCAGTGTGCCGCTGCATGGTGGTGAAACCCGGAACGTAATGGGTATAGGCCTCGATATGGGTGTGATACGTCGCGACGTGCGGCACCTTCCACTTGCGGGCCAGGCGCGCCCCGGCCAGCCCCAGCGTCAGCGGCGTGTGCGTGTGCACGATGTCGTAATGACGCTCGAAGTCCTTGCGGGTCGGCCAGGCCAGCCGGTAGGTGGGCAAAAAGACATACTTGACGCTGGGCACCCGGTAAACGTCAGGGCGCACTTCGACATGCTCAGGAAAGTCCGGAGCGACAATCTCGACATCGTGGCCCTGAGCGCGTAGTTCATCGCTCAGCAGCCCGACACTGGTCACGATGCCGTTCTGGTCAGGCAGAAAGGTGTCCGTAAACAGGCCGATGCGCAACGGCTTCATGCGAGGCACCTGTGTGACGCGCCTGAACCGAGAAAGTTTAAGAAACCCTGAAGCATCACTACCCAGGAGAATACGACGCGAAACATGAGATGGGGCCCACAAAGCTGACCTCCCCCCCCACACTATTGGCCCCGGCCTGGCCACCCCGGAATCCTGCGCTACAGTCCAGGCCATGAACGACGCCAGGGGGGGCCTGAATGTACGAGAGGCGCTGCTGCGCGCCGGAGCCTTCGGTGCCTGGGCCGGGGGTCGGGGCGGTGGGCCGGAGGTGGCCGTGCTGATCCCGGTGACGAGCGCAGCCGGATTGCGTCTGAGCCTGGATACCCTGGCTGGTCATGACGTGCAGGCGACCCTGGTGGTCCCTGCCGGGCTGGCTCAGCATGCACCTGCCATGCTGAGAACGGCCACCCACGCCGGGCACGAACTGGCCGGGCAGGGTGATCCGGCCAGGCTAGCGCTGCTGGAAGCCGTGGCGGCCCAGCGGGTGACGGTCTGGGACGCCCGCGACCTTCCCTGGTCTGCCCTGAGATCGCTGGCGAAGCAGGGGGTCTCTCCCCTGCCCCACCCCGCCCCCCAGCCGGAACCGGGGCAGACGGTGGAACTCCGGCCCTCTGATCTGGCCGACCGCCTGACCGCCCTGCGTGAGTCGGGCTACCGGCCGGTTCCGCTGCGCCAGTTGCCTGGCCTGCGCCGCGCACGCGGCCATGACCTGATGTTCCTGGCCTACCAGCGGCTGGTCGAGGATCGCTTTACCCGGAATTCGGGAGTCATTGACCTGATACAGCGCGCCGATGGCGTGATGCGGATCGCGCCACACGACCACGCTCCGGCTCCGCTGCCCCTGGCTCCAGGTACCCCCACTGCCGAACTGCACCTGCACTCCCCGCGCATTGTGGGGCTGGCCAGCCGTGGAGCGCTGGGAGCCTACCGGGCCTACCAGCGCAGCCTGCGTGACGTGGCGCAGGCTTTGCAGACCATGCCTCAGCTGCAGCAGGCACAAGCGGTCTTTGCGGTCACGTTGTTTCATGCACCCCTGGCGCAGTCCGGCTTTACGCTGCTGGAATTGCCTCCCATGCGTGCCCGCTGGTATGCCCTGGGATTCCGGCTGATCCGCCTGATGTACGGCACCGCCCGCACCCCCAGCGAGGGAAAGCCGAAAATGGCCTGGATGGCCCGTGAGGCCTTTCTGGAGCGCTACGGCCGCTGATTGACCCTCGGCCCTGGTCGCCCGGAGCACCAGCCCTTAGCCCGGCAGGTCAAAGATGAGGGTGGTGCCCTGCCCGGGAGTGCTTTTCACATCGAGCTGACCACCGGCCAGGGCGACGCGTTCCCGCAGGCCGATCAGTCCCAGATGCCCGTCCTGAGCGCGCTGTTCTGCCTGAGCCGTGGTAAATCCCTGGCCGTCGTCGGTGATGGCCACCCGTACCCCCGAATCGCTGAATACCACCCGGATGGCCGCGCTGTGAGCCCCGGCATGCTTGTCCACGTTGTTCAGGGCCTCCTGGGCCAGCCGGAAAACAGTAAGTTCCACGGTGGGCGTCAGGCGGCGCTCGGGGCCACTGACTTCGAGGCGGGTGTCGGTCTGCGCCTGGGTGGCCAGCCACTCCAGTGCCGGCAGCAGCCCCAGGTCGTCCAGAACGCTGGGCCGCAGGTTGCGCGCAAACCGCCGCACGCTCTCGATGGCATCGTTCAGGTCGCCCAGAATGTCGTCGGCCCGGGAGCGCTGCTCGCCTTCAAGTTCACGCGACAACCGGGCCACACGGCGGGTGGTGGCAGTCAGCACCTGCGCGGTGTCGTCATGCAGTTCACGGCTGATGCGGCGGCGCTCTTCCTCCTGTGCCTGCGTGAACAGCGTCAGGTAGGTGCGCAGTTCACTCTGGCGGCTGGTGGCCGCTTCCAGAGCCTGCCCGCGCCGGGTGATTTCCTCGGCCAGGGTCTGCAACTCGCTGAGGTCACGGGCGACCATCAACACGCCCTCGCCGGCCTCCCCGCCGGCGGTCCCGGTCCGCACGGCACTCAGGCGGGCCTCCAGGCGGTAGGGCCCCACCTGGATATCGGCGCGGCCACCACTGGGACGGGTGTGCGCGGCGTCCCAGGCCGCATACAGGGCGTCCCGGGTAACCACCGTGCTGAGGTCCAGCAGGCTGGTGCCTACAAGTGGCCCGGTCAGCGGGCGCAGAAGGCGGGTCGCGGCCGGGTTGGCATAGGTGATGGTGCCCTGCGGGTCAGCGCTCAGGATCAGGTCATGGGCGCCTTCGGCGAGCTGCCGGTAGCGGGCCTCTTCCCGCGCCAGGGCAGCGAGCAGCCTCTCACGCGTCAGGGTCAGGGCCATCTGGTCGGCCACGCTGCGGGCCAGACCCAGTATCCGGTCGTTGGGTGCCTCAGTGCCCGGGTCGTCGGCATACAGAAAGCCCAGCACACCGCCTCTGCCCTGGTCAGCCCCGGCATCGTTGCCCAGATCGGCCCGTAGCGGCACGATCAGGGCGCTTCCCGCCACCGGCAGGGCGTAGCGGCGGGTCAGAGGCCGGGGTCCACGGCCCAGCTGGGCGTACAGCGATGCCAGTTCATCGGCCGAAGGGGGATGCAGGTTGTAGGTCGCGCAGCGCGTCACCTGACCGTCCTCTCCGACCAGGGCGATCAGGCCGCGGCCGGCATTCAGGGCCACTGCACACAGGCGGGTGGCCTCGGCCAGGGCGCGGTCGCTCTGGTCTTCGCCCAGCAGCCGGCCGACATTCAGCAGCACGGCCGCCTCACGCTCGCGGCGCAGCTCCTCCTCGTACAGGCGCGCGTTCTCGATGGCCAGCGAAGCCTGCGCCGCGAAAACCTCAGTCAGTGCCAGATCGTCGGCGTCCAGCGGCAGCACAGCGGACCAGTACAGGGTCAGCGCGCCGAAGGGTCCAGCGCGGGTGCTCAGCGGCAGGGCCACGATGCCCCGGTACGGGTAGGTTCCCTGGGCCAGCAGCTGGCGGGTATAGCGGCTTCCGGCGCCCAGATTGGCCTCACGGATGTCGGACGTGATGACCCGCTCACGCCGCTCTACGGCGCGCCCGGTGACCCCCGCGCCGACCTTGCTGCGCACCCGCAGCACGTACTCGCTGGGCAGGCCCACCGCGTTGCGGATGGTCAGGGTCCGGCCGTCGGGTTGCAGTTCGTACACAGCGGCGGCATCTGCGCCGAACAGGGTGCTGCCGCGTTCCAGCACACCAGCCAGGGTCTCGTTGAGGTGCAGGCTGCCGGCCAGCGCAGCGCCCGCTTCACGCAGGGCCTCGGCCGCCTCACGTTTGCGGGTCTCGGTGCTGTATAGCCTCGCGTTGTCGATGGCCAGGCTGGCCTGCTCCGCCAGGGTCAGGACCAGCCAGGTGTCATCGTCTGTTACACCCGGACCCGGCGTCTGGCGGTCCACGTACAGCACCCCCAGCGGACGACCACGCGCGCTGAGCGGGGCAATCACCGCCATTTCCGGGTTCAGCTCCGCCAGCCCGCCAGCCAGTGGGGAATTGGCATCCCGCGAACGGTCATAGACGATGACCTCGCCGCGCTGCATCAGGCGTTCAAATGACACCGGCCCCACCCCGATGCCCCCCGTAAAGGAGGTGTCCAGGCCATAGGTGAAGACCTCTCCCGTGCGTGCGCCGCGCTCGGTAAATTCGCTGAACAGCCCCACGAAAGCCCGTCCGAAGCCCAGCGCCAGGGCCGCGCTCTCAGCGGTGGCGGTCAGCACCTCGCCCAGGTCCAGACTGCCGCCCAGTCGGCGCACCAGCTGTTCCACGCTTTCGGCCACCCGGCCACGGCCCTGCCGCGCCTCCCGGGCCTGGACCCCCTCCAGGGCGAGCCCTAGCAGCGGAGCCAACTGACTCAGAGTCCCGAGTTCATCGTGATCGGCGCCCACGAACTCCAGCACCCCACACCCGAAGGGCACGGCACTCAGCATGCCTTCGTCCAGCCGGGTGCCAACGGTCATGGCCTCGGCAGCCAGGGTTCCGTCGCTCAGTGCCATGCCGCGACCGTCGCAGGCGACCTCGCCCAGCCGGCCGTCCTGCATGACCCACACCCGGACACCGTGCGCCTGCGCCACCTTGCACGCGAAAGCTGCCAGCGCCTCACCGAACTGTGTCGTTGTGGTGGCAGCGCTCAGGGCTGGCGGGAAGAGAGGCAGGGACATACCTTTGTTGGCTAACGTAGCGCACAATGCCCCAGGGCATAACTGCGACCGTCACAACGCCCCGGACAGCCATCTTCCCGAAAATCAGGCCCTCCTAGATACTCTGAGCGAAAGCAGCGGTTTAACCAGCCAGAACCGGACGCGCTCCTGTCCGCGGGGCGCGTGGGCGCTGGATTTCCTGCCGGGCCGCGAGACCCGCCCGCATGGCCACCTGGATTCTGGTGATCTGGTAGCAGCATGCCTGATGGGTCCAGGCCGTTCTGGAAAGGAACGGCCCCATATATCGCTACAGGAGTTTCCCGACGCAGATGGATTTTGGCAAGTATGGCGCAAGCATCAGCGTGGCCCTGCTCCAGAGACTGCCGGACGGAACATCTCGCCCTGCCGGGTTCCCGGGTGGTCCTGGCTTCCCCGACTGCTGGAAACGCGCCCCCACTTCCTGCACTCCCTGCCTACCGGACCCTCAGTCGACAACAGGTGATCCATGAAAAACAGACCTGGCCGGGTATCACACAGCTGCGTTCAAAGAATCACCGGAGCCTGGAACTCCTGAAAACCCCTACAGCGTCCGGGGATCGATCCAGCCGCGTTTGATGCCGTGCAACACGGCCTCGGTGCGGCTACCGACGCCCAGCTTGGAAAAGATGTTGGCCAGGTGAACCTGTACGGTCCGGGGACTGATGTCCAGATCCCGGGCAATTTCCTTGTTGGTGCGGCCGGTGGCGGCCACACGCAGCACTTCCAGCTCGCGGGGGCTCAGGTCGTCTTCCGGGGGGGTCGGGGTGGTGTGGGTACTGAAGCGCTCAAGGACCTTGCGGGCCACGCTGGGATGCAGGGCACTCTCGCCGGCTGCGACGGCCCGCACGGCACCGAGCAGGTCATCCTCCGAGGCGTTTTTCAGCAGGTAGCCGGCGGCGCCCGCTTCGAGCAGGGCGAACACGTACGCGTCATCGTCGTAGCTGGTCAATACCAGCACACCCACGCCAGGCCGCTCGGCCTTGATGGCCTTGGTGGCCTCGATCCCGTTCATGCCGGGCATGCTGACGTCCATCAGGATCACATCCGGCTGCAGGGCGCGGGCCTTGACCACCGCCTCTTCACCGCTGCCGGCCTCCCCGATCACGTGCAGGTCCGCCTCGCCTTCGAGCAGTTCGCGGGTCCCCTTGCGCACCACCGGATGGTCGTCGACCAGCAGCAGGGTAATGGTGCGGGGCGTATCGGTCTCGGCCTCGGGCGGACGGGCTGCGTCGGACATACGCGCAGCATAGCGGGGGCCGGCGGGGGCCGGCACAAAAAGGCCGCCCCCGGCAGGAAGGCGGCCTTGTGGAGTCGGGCTCAGCTCTTGGAGAGGTTCTTCCAGAGCGTGCCGGTACCGAAGGAAATCATGGGGTTGAAGGTGTCCTGGCTGACGCCGCCCAGGGCCTCGCGGTGGGCCAGAATGCCGGGGTTACTGGGCATCATGATGTAGTAGGCCTGATCGATGGCCCGCTTGGCAATGTTGGTGTACAGCTCATTGCGGCGGTCCATGTCGGTGGTGCTGCGCGCCTCGTTGATCCAGGCGTCGATCTGCTCGTCTTTGAAGTTCAGTCGCGGCTGGTAGTAGCCCTCGGAACTGTAGAAGGTGTGCACGAAGTTGTCGGGGTCGGCGTAGTCAGGTGCCCAGCCGGTCATGACCATCGCTTCTTTGCCCTCGTTGCCGTCTTCGAGCAGCGTGCTCCATTCCTTGGCGACCAGATTGACCCTGAACTTGGGATTGATGGATTCGATGTTCTTCTTCAGCATTTCCATGCCGGTCTGAGCGGGAATACTGTTGGCACGGTAGGAGACGTTGAGGGTAAAGCCCTTCTTCCAGACCTCACCGCCCCACGCCTTCTGGAACGAGGCCCTGGCCGCCTCCAGGTCGAACTTGGGAGCCTCCAGATCCTTGTTGTAGCCAGGGAAGGTGTCGGGGAGCAGAAAGTTGCGGGGTTCACCTTTGCCGCTCTGCACTTCCTCGATGTACTGGGGTACGTCAAAGGCCGCCACAAAGCCGCGGCGCACGTCCACGTCGCTGAAGAAGTTGGCGGGAATACCCTTGCCGTCAAGCTTGCCGCTGCCGATCACATCACCCTTGATGGCGTGGTTCATGCTGATCCCGAAAGCGCTGGTGTCAGGCAGGTCGTCCACGATCGCAATGCCGGGCTTGCCCCTGAGCTGCGACTCGATGATGGGACGGCCGCCCGTCTCAACCATGTCAGCGTCGCCCTTCTCGAAGGCCTGGAGGCGCGGCGCCTGCTCGGGAATCTTCTGCAGCAGGATGTTCTGGATCGCGGGCTTCTCGCCCCAGTAGTCGGCGAAGGCCTGGGCAGTCACCGCGTTGGCGTCCTTCTTGAGCAGTTTGTAGGCACCCGTACCACTGGGGTTCTGCGCCAGGGGGCTGCCGGTCAGGTCCTTGCCCACCGCTTCCTTCCAAGTGGCCTCGGTGCCGTCCCATTCGCCGATTTCCCTGGCATGCTCGCTGTCCACGATGCTCTGGCCGGTATAGGCCAACTTGCTGACAAAAGCCGGGTCCGCCTTGGGCAGCGTAAACACCAGCGTAT
The DNA here is from genome assembly GCF_014647655.1 of Deinococcus malanensis. Lineage (NCBI taxonomy): Bacteria > Thermotogati > Deinococcota > Deinococci > Deinococcales > Deinococcaceae > Deinococcus > Deinococcus malanensis. Next base: position 21,199 of record NZ_BMPP01000001.1, on the reverse strand, counting down.
CGCCGTCACATTTCACAGCACTGGATATCTTGGTCCAGCTGATGTTCTTGTCGTCGTTGGCATTGCTGGCCGTACCCAGCAGACTCTCGGAGAGGAACCAGTTGCCGCTTTCACTGGTGTTGGTGACCAGGTTGCGCCGAAAGGTGTACTCGGCGTCCGCGCAGGTCATGGAGTTGCCGCTGTGGAACTTCACTCCATCGCGCAGCGTGAAGCGGTACTCCGTGCCATCCTCGCTTGCGGTCCACTCGGTGGCCAGGAGCGGTTCGAGCTCGGTCAGGCTGTTGCCCTTGTAGGTCACCAGGGTCTCGTACAGGTTCTCGACCACCTGTCCACTGCTGGTGTCGTAGGTGGTACCGGGGTCCATGGTCGGAATATCGGCACTGGACTGCACAACCAGCGTATTGCTGTCGCCGCCCGCCGTCGTAGTGCTTTCGGTTGAGGTCTCGGTGTTGGTGACTGAGGTGCTGGTTTCGGCCTTCTTGTTGTCGCAGGCCGCCAGGGTGAGTGCCAACGTGGTCAGCGCGAGTGCACTGAGTTTAAAATTACGTTTCATGAGTTGCTCCTTGAACGTTGCGTGTGCGTCACAGACGCAGGTTCGGTACACAGACGGTCAGGGTAAGTCCACTGGATGAGCCGGGATTAGTGCAGCCATAAATTCGGCTACCGGCTCCGCCAGTCACTGGTCAGACTTCTGGAGACCCTGGACATTTCGTACCTTCCTTGGACAGACAGCCCTCGGACAGACGGTCGCTAAACCTGGAAGCGGGGCACAGGGGGGGAATGCAAGACCACCCACATCCCCCCAGAGTGCCCTCTTGTAGGGTTTCCTAATGACTGACGCCCTTCCTGCTTCCTTTGTTCTGCGGGGCACCGCAGCCGGAAATACCCTGCGTCTGGTAGGGATGGACGCAACACGAATCGTAGAGGACGCCCGGCTGCGCCACGGTCTGAGCAAAACAGCCACCGCAGCGCTGGGCCGGACCATGACGGCGTCTGCCCTGCTGGCCACGGTGCTGGGCAAGCGCAGCGACAGCCGGGTGACCGTACGGGTGCACGGCGGCGGTCCGGTAGGCCTGATGGTCGCTGAGGGCAGCGTGGACGGCCGCGTCCGCGGATATGTGGGCCGACCCGAGGCCGATCTGCCGCTGCGTGAAAGTGACGGCAAACTGGATGTCAGCGGTCTGGTCGGGACCGACGGCGAACTGGAAGTCACCCGTCTGCTCGACAACGGTGAGCCCTACACCGGCAGTGTGCATCTGATCAGCGGTGAGATCGCGGAGGACGTCAGCACCTACCTGGGCGTCTCGGAACAGATTCCCAACGCCGCCCTGCTGGGCGTTTACGAGGAAGGTGGGCGGGTCCACCGCGCCGGCGGAGTGCTGATTCAGGCCATGCCCGGTGTCAGCGACGAAACCCTGGCACGCCTGGAGGCCAATATCCGCGCTTTCGGACAGATCACCGATCATCTGCGCCGGGGCAGCCTGATGGAAGCTATGGCGGCGCTGACCGCCGGTCTGGACCTGACCCTGGCAACCGAAGCCCAGCCGGCGGCCTTCCAGTGCCGCTGCACCCGGCAGCGCGCCAGCGACAGCCTGCGGTTCTTCAATGCCGACGAGCGGCAGGAGATGATCGACGCTGGGGGCCAGGGCGTGCACTGCCACTGGTGCAGCGAGACCTATCACATCACGCCGGCCGAGATCGCTGCCATAGACGCCCAGATCGAACGCGCCCAGGCCTGAGCAGACCGCACGCGTTCCGGCACGAAACAAATGGCCGCGTGAGACTTCCCGCATTTCTTGCATCTTTCCTTACCTTTCTCATTTAGACTGCGGCATGACGCTTGAGAACGGTCCCGTGTCGCTTTACGTCCGCACGAACTACCGCAAGCTTGGCTGGAACGAGGCGGTCCGTATGACCAGTCTGGGAACAGCCCTGATGATCTGGCCGTTGCTGAAGCTGGGGCCTTCGCACCGGGATGAAAGCCTCAGCTATTTCCCTGCCGACCTGCGCGAGCAGGTTGTGGACGAGTCCACCCTCGAACCAGACCTGCTGGCTGAACTGCGCACGGTAGAAACCGATCTGCAGGCGCTCGGCTTTGAGAGGGTTGCCTGCTCCACCGACCGCCAGAGCGTCGTAAAAGGTGTCAACGCGGTTGCCGCTATGCATCTGCGCCATCCGTCACGGCACCTGGTGGCTTTTGTGGGGTGCGCGCGCAAGACCGCTGGAGGATTTCAAACCTACACCTCGGTGGGTGCCTGGGACGCCGGTGCGGTGTTCTACGGAATCACCAATCAGCCCCCCATGGACGGACCACCTCAGCGCAAGGTCCGGTGGCTGCGTGCCGCTACTGCTATCGAGGTGCTGGACGCCATGGACCGTCAGCTGCCTTACCACAGGAGACAGCCGTTTGCTGAAGAGGAAATGTGGGAGCAACTGGCTGTTGCGCAGTGGGCACAGGTGTCCTGGCGGCTGAGCAGGGGTCGCTTCGACCGGGTCCCCGGGCCTCAGACACCACAGAGTCACACTGCGCTAGTCTAATCGCCGGCACGTTCAGCCGGGGAAGGGCCCTGGGAGTTACGAGACTCACTGACCGGATCCAGAGCTTCCTCCGTGGTTCCGGGGCTGGGCTGCTACGGCAGCGATGGCCAGTCAGCAAAGACGACTCTTCTTCTGTGGAAAGTCTCCTGCAGCGACCCTTACCCAAGGCCGATGCTTGAAGCTTCCATCATGACCGGACCCTGCCCCTACGGCAGCCTGGCCGCAGCCGGATAATGCAGTCATGAAACGACCCCTGTTTGCCACGACACTGGTGCTGGTCGGCCTGGGGCTGGGTGCCACGCTCCTGCGTGACCAGGTGCCGCCGGGGACGGCGCAGCCCGCCGACGTGCCGCAGGCCGAACGCGCGGCACGGCTTGAGAACGAGCAGAACACCATGAGCATCGTGCGACGCTATGAGCCGGGGCTGGTCTTTATCAGCACCGAGCAGCAGGTGGTTCGTCAGGACCCCATGGGCTGGATGTTCGGTGGAGATCCGGAAACGCAGGTACAGCAGGGCATCGGCAGCGGCTTTTTTGTCAACAAGGCCGGGGACATCCTGACCAACTACCACGTGATCGCGGCCCAGAGCCCGACCGGTGCGGCTGAGCGCATCACCATCCGCCTGATGGGCCGTGAGGAGAGCGTACCTGCCCGCGTGATTGGTCTGGCACCGCAGTACGATCTGGCCCTGCTGCGCGCCGAGAAGCTGGACCCCAAGCTGATTACCCCGATCCCCCTGGGAAACAGTGACACCCTGGCCGTGGGGCAAAAGGCGGTGGCCATGGGAGCTCCGTTCGGACTGGACTTCAGCGTCACTGAGGGCATTGTCAGCAGCACCGCGCGCACCATTCCGATTGGGTTTAACGGCGCGGGCGAGGGCATCATGCAGCGGGCCATTCAGACCGACGCGGCCATCAACCCCGGGAACAGTGGTGGCCCACTGCTGGACAGTTCGGGCAAGGTGATCGGCATCAATACGCAGATAATCAGCCCCGGGGTCCAGGCTGGAGGGGTGGGACAAAACGCCGGGGTGGGCTTTGCCATTCCGGTCAACGCGGCCAGAAATCTTCTGCCACGGCTGCAGCAGGCAGGGGGAGGTGTCGTCAGCGCTCCTCGGCTGGGCGTGAGCGCCGGCTTGATCGTACAGAGCGCGCAGGGAGCCGTTGCAGCCGGCCTGAGCGCGCTGAGCAGCAGTGCCAAACAGGACCTGGATCTGCCGGAAACAGGGCTGGTGATAGGCGAGGTTGCCCCTGGCTCGCCTGCCGCCCGCGCCGGTCTGCGCGGCGCGCGACAGACCCAGGCCTTCCGGGGTGGAGAAATCGCGCTGGGCAGTGACGTGATCGTGCAGGCTGACGGAAAGGTCGTGGACGCGCTGGAGGACCTGCAGTCTGCCCTGCTGGACAAACAGGAAGGCGATCAGGTGAAGTTGCAGGTGGTACGCGGCGGCGAGCGGCGTGAAGTGAAGGTCACACTGGACGCCAGTGCCTTCGAGTGAACCCGGGTGAACTGGTGACAACAGCGCCGGCATCGGCAGTCTGGCGTCGGCTGCAGCCGCACGACCGGGCGTGGCTGATGCAGCTGGCCACATTCGCAGAGGGTGGCCGCATAGCCCTGGTCGGTGGCGCCGTCCGCGACGCCCTGCTGGGCCATACGCCTCTGGACCTGGATGTGGTCGTGGAGGGGACACCGGTGCTAAAGGTAGCTGAGAAGACAGGCCTGCCTTTGACCTTTCATCCTGCTTTCCAGAACGCCACGCTGAGTCTTCCGGATGGCCGGTCAGCCGATCTGGTGCAGGCCAGGCGCGAAACGTATCCGGAACCAGGGACCAACCCTGTGCCGCACCCAGGGACCCTGGCCGACGACCTGCGCCGGCGTGACTTCAGCCTGAATGCCCTGGCCCTGCTGGTGCGGCCAGACAGTGAGCCGGCCTTTCTGGATGAGGTCAGCGGGCTGAGGGACCTTGAGGTGCGGCAGCTGCGCCCCCTGCACGGCGCTTCCCTGCACGAGGATGCCAGCCGGCTGGTACGTGGGGCGCGGCTGGCTGCCCGGCTTGACCTGGACGCCAGTCCGCAGTTGCTGCAACAGGTTCCGGACGCCCGGCGGATGGCCCCCCATACGCCGCGGCTGTGGGCCGAACTCAAACTGTTGCTGCAGGAGCCCAGACCGGGGCGGGCCGCCCAAAAGCTTCAGCAGTGGGGTGCCGCCGATCTGTTGCCTGGCCTGAATGTGCTCGAAGCGCTGGACTCCCTTCAGGAGTCGGGGCTCCAGGTGCCGTGGCTGGTCTATGCGGCGGCCGTGCTCTCGGCCAGTGACGAACCGGCTGCCCTCGCCGCCCGCCTGGGCCTGGGAGAACGCCCGGGCGCTCTGCTCGCCCGGGCGCGGTCCGACACCTACTACCCGGAAGACACACCAGAAGTGATCCTGCGCCGGCTGCTGCGCCCGGACAGCTACCCTCCCCTGACCGGACGGGACGTCGTGGCCCTGGGGGTGGCCCCGGGGAAGGCCGTGGGTGAGGCCCTGAGCCACCTGGCGCAGCTGCGGCAGGCAGGACAGGTGCGCTCGGCCGACGAGGAACGTGCGGCACTCCAAAGGTATCTGGCGGCCAGATGACCCGGGCGGCGCCCCGTAGAATGCGGCGCATATGGGCCTCATCAACCTGCTGACCAGCAACCCCACGGCGTTTGTGATCATCGCTGCCGCGTTGGTGCTCTCTCTGGCCATCCACGAGTTTGCCCACGCCTGGACCGCCGACCGATTGGGCGACCCCACCCCGCGCCGTTATGGCCGCGTGACCCTCAACCCTGTGAAACATCTGGACCCGCTGGGCACCCTGCTGCTGCTGCTGGTTGGCTTCGGTTTTGCCAAGCCTGTGCCTATCAACCCGATGAATCTTGGACGCTGGGGCACCCTGTGGGTCTCGGCCGCCGGGCCGATCAGCAACCTGCTGATCGCGCTGGTCTCGGCACTGCTGCTGAAGGTCGTGCCTCCCACGGACCTCACACTGACTGTCCTGCTGACGGTGCTGACGATCAACGTCGTCCTGGCCATTTTCAACCTGATTCCCATTCCTCTGCTGGACGGCAGCCGCATCCTGGGTGCGCTGGTGCCCAGCCTGGGCCGCAGCCTCGCGCAGTTCGAGGCCATGCCCTTCAGCTTCCTGCTGGTGATGGGCTTCATTTTCCTGGCACAGGAACCGATTGGTCAGCTGATCGGCACCGTACGTGGGTGGGTGCTGGGGTTCGTGGGTTTTGCCTGATCGAACCCGGCCTTAAAAAAGCCCCTGCCTGGCGCGGCGGGGGCTTTTTCCTGCTCAGCGCAGATGAAACATCATGGCGATGTGGGCGCCGGTGCCTCCCAGCACGAACAGATGCCAGATCTCATGAAAGCCGAATACGCCCGGACGCGGGTCCCAGCGCCGGGTCCCGTAGACCACAGCCCCCAGGGTGTACAGCAGGCCACCAGCCGCCAGCCACCCCAGAGCACAGGCTGGAAGGTTGTGGCTCAGCTGCGGCAGGAACACCAGGGCCAGCCAGCCCATCCCCACATACAGCAGTGTGCTGACCCAGCGAGGCAGACGCATGGTCAGCAGTTTCAGCAGCACGCCTGCCAGGGCAATGCTCCACACCGCCCACAGGACTGCGCCGCGCCAGACACCTTCCAGGCCGAAGTAGGCCACCGGGGTATAGCTTCCGGCGATCAGCAGAAAAATGCCGGCGTGGTCAAGTTTGCGCAGCCACAGCAGCCCGCGCGCGCTAGGGCGGAACGAGTGATAGCTGGCACTGGCGCTGTACAGCAGCAGCATGCTCAGGCTGAACACCACAAAAGGCCACAGCGCCAGCCCACGCCCCTGCGCCCACCACAGCAGCGGACCGGCCGTTACCAGAGCGCCCAGGACGCCACCCCAATGGGTCAGGGCGTTGACCGGCTCACGCGGGGCTGTCAGGAGCCGTTTCACATCTCGCACGGTAATGCCGGACCCGGGAAGGAAAGTAGGACCCGGGACGCAGTATGGCCGGGGTGCTCAGCGGCCGCCGTAGTTGGGTGCTTCGCGGGTGATGGTCACACCGTGCGGATGACTCTCGATCAGGCTGGCCCCGGTGATGCGCACGAACTGCGCGGTGTCGCGCAGGGTCTGCAGGTCTGGCGCGCCGCAATAGCCCATACTGCTTTTCAGCCCGCCCACGAACTGGTAGATCACCTCACCGGCCGTGCCCTTGTACGACACGATGCCCTCAATGCCTTCAGGAACGAACTTGCGGCCGCCGCCCTGGAAATACCGGTCGGCACTGCCCTGGTCCATGGCGCCCAACGAGCCCATACCGCGGTAGCTCTTGTAACGTCGGCCGTCACGCAGGATGGTTTCGCCCGGAGCCTCGTCGGTGCCGGCCAGCATGCTGCCCATCATCACCACGCTGGCGCCGGCCGCAATGGCCTTGGGCACGTCACCGGTCTGCTTGATGCCCCCGTCGGCGATGATAGGAATGCCGGCCTCCAGGGCCACGCTGCTGGCCTCGAAGATCGCCGTAATCTGCGGCACGCCGACGCCGGTCACCACGCGGGTGGTGCAGATGCTGCCCGGGCCGATCCCGACCTTTACCGCGTCCGCTCCGGCCAGAATCAGGTCGCGGGTGCCGGCGGCGGTAGCGACGTTGCCGGCAATCACGTCCACGTCAAAGGTCTCCTTGACCTTGCTCAGGGCGTTCAGGATGCCCTGGCTGTGGCCGTGGGCGCTGTCCAGCACCAGCACGTCGGCGCCGGCCTGCACCAGTGCCCCAGCCCGGTCCATCAGGTCCGCCGACACGCCGATCGCGGCGGCCACCCGCAGGCGGCCCAGCTGGTCCTTGGCGGCCCGGGGGTACTTGATGCGCTTGGCCAGGTCCTTGATGGTGATCAGGCCGCGCAGCAGTCCGCCCTCGTCGGTGACCAGCAGCTTCTCGATGCGGTTGCGCTTGAACATCTCGTGGGCCTCATCCAGGGTCGTTCCGACCGGCACGGTCACGAGGTTCTCGCGGGTCATCACGTCTCCGACCCGGGTCCCCAGGTCATCCACGAACCGCATATCGCGGTTGGTGATGATGCCCAGCAGCTTACCGGACGGATCGGTCACCGGCACACCGCTGATGCGGTATTCGCCCATCAGGCGCTCAGCATCGCCCACCGTGGCGTGCGGCGGCAGGGTAATGGGGTCCACGATCATGCCACTTTCGCTGCGCTTGACCTTGCGGACCATCTCGGCCTGGGCGTCGATAGACATGTTCTTGTGGATAACGCCGATGCCGCCTTCCCGGGCCATCGCCACGGCCATGCCGGTTTCCGTCACGGTGTCCATCGCAGCGCTCAGGAACGGGATGTTCAGGCGGATACGCCGGGTCAGGGACGCCTCGACGTTCACCTCGTGCGGCAGCACCTGCGAGTGGCGGGGTTGCAGCAGCACGTCGTCAAACGTGATGCCCTCCTGTCCGAACTTATAGGCGTAGCGGTCAGACGCGGCGGACGTGACGGCCACGGCGGTGTCGGCGGGGGTAGCAGGCGCGCTCATGCCACCGAGTCTACCCGGCACCTGCCTGGGGCGAGGTGACCGTGTCCACACGCCATGAACAGTCCGTGGGCTCAACTCCTGGCCCCGACACATCTTGTTTGCCATCAGGCGCCATGCTAGAGTCTCCCTCGCCCGAATCCGGGTGCATTCGTGGGGTCGTAGCTCAGCTGGGAGAGCGCGTCGTTCGCAATGACGAGGTCAGGGGTTCGATCCCCCTCGACTCCACCAAGAAAACCCGCCCTTCTGGGCGGGTTTCTTTGATGTGGGTGTGGCCACATACACCAGACCTGTTCCGCTGAGGCTGGCCTCTGGCCCACAGATCAGCTCACGGTCAATCGCCGAGGCCCACAGCCTGCTGCAGGCTCGGATACGTCGTGTAACCCTGCTCGGTCCCGCCATACATGGTCTTCGGGTCCAGCTCATTGAGAGACGCGTTCGCCCTGAAGCGTTCCACTAGGTCAGGGTTGGCGATATAAGCACGAGCAAAAGCTATGGCGTCTGCCTGTCCGGCCTGCAGGGCACGCTCGGCTGACTCCTGGTCATAACCCCCCGCACTGATCAATGTGCCCTGGTAGCCCTGCCGGACCAGCGCCGTGGGACTTTGCCCCTGCATGCCTTCCGGCGGATTGGTCTGTGAGGTCTCCACCACGTGTACGTAAGCCAGTCCAAAGCGGTTAAGAGCGCCCGACACATACCCGTAGGTCTCGATAGGGTTGGCGTCGCTCATGTCGTTGAAAGTTCCGCCCGGGGACAGGCGCACGCCCACACGGTCCGCGCCGATGGCATCGGTGATCGCCTGAGTGACTTCCAGCAGCAGGCGCGCGCGGTTCTCTGCACTGCCTCCGTATTCATCCGTGCGCTGATTTGAACCTGTCTCCAGAAACTGGTTGAGCAGGTAGCCGTTGGCGCCGTGAATTTCCACGCCATCGAATCCGGCCTGCAGTGCGTTTTTCGCCGCCTGACGGAAATCCTCGACGATTCCTGGAAGTTCACTGGTTTCCAGCGCCCGTGGCGTCTCAAACGCCACCATGCCCCCGTGCGTGTACAACTGGCCGGCCGGTCGAATGGCAGATGGTGCCAGAGGTGCACTGCCGCCCAGATACGAGGAGTGGGAGATGCGCCCGACGTGCCAGATCTGCGCGAAGATGCGCCCACCCTGTGCGTGAACAGCGTCAGTGACGGCACGCCAGGCATCTACCTGCTCCTGGGTGTGCAACCCCGGGGTGTCGGGGTACCCCTGTGCGCTCGGGGAAACCTGGGTAGCCTCGGTAATGATCAGACCGGCAGTGGCGCGCTGAGCGTAATACTCGGCCATCAACGGCGTCGGAACCGTGCCGAAAGCGCGGCTGCGGGTCATGGGTGCCATGATGACCCGGTTGGGAAGGGTCAGCGTGCCAAGCTGCATAGGTTCAAGTAGTTTCATGATTCCTCCGCCTGGGGTCGATCTCTCCAGGACTGGGTCGATCTCTCCAGGAACTGTGTCCGCAGGCAGTCTCATGACTGGAGCGCAAAACGCTGTGGGAAATGAAGCGAGCCGGCCGTTCGAAACGGGCCCGCCACCCGCGCAGATGGGCCTCCGGAGCGCGACCGCAGCACGAGTATCCGTGGCTGCCAAAGATCGGTTTGAAAAGCGTCTTACTCTATAAAACATACTTATTGACAACGCAACTGTTCCTGGCAGGAAACGCTCACGCTCCAGGCACAGCTCAGGAAGGCCAAAACAGAGGAAGGGCAGTTGCCCTTCCTCTGTTCAGGTCGTGGAGTTGCCGGCCGCAGAGAGGCTCAGAAAAGCTAGGGACGGCTGGCGGTTGGTTGCAGCACGCTGGGGTACTCGGCGGGAGCCACAAAGGGCAACAGCTTGGGCAGGTTCAGCGGGAAGGTCACGGTGCGCCCGGCGCGTGACAGGCGTATGCCAGTGGCGGGTTTGGACAGCAGTTGCACGGTAGTGCCGGGCAGCGTACTCAATGCGGCCAGCGGCACATAGGGGATCCGGTTGAAGGTGCGCACGGTCAGATCATGTGGACCCGCCACCACCTGTACCGTGGCACTGCGGTTGGTCAGGCTGCTGACATTCAGGCCTAGGGCGCCGGCAGCTTCGCGCAGCGGCACAAACACGCGGCCATCGGCCACGCGGGCGGCAGCGGCGGCGCGGGCGGCCAGCTGTTCAGGGGTGGCCGCAGGGGCCGGCGGAGCCACCGGAGTTTGAGGGGCAGGAGCTTGAGTCACCGGTGCAGGGCTGGCTGGAGCCGGAGCTACAGGACGGGACGAACTTGTTCCTGTGGGAGTGGACGGCGTGGGGCTCGAGGATACCGGAGGAGTCGTCTGGGGCCGGTTGCTGGGCAGGGCTGCCAATGCGGCGGTGGCGGCTGCGCGGCGGGCCTGGGTGCGGGCCTGAGCTTCCTGCGGGGTCAGGACGCGGCCCCAGCCGGCAGGAACTCCTCGGAAGGTCGTCCAGGGACCCTCGGCCAGGGGCCGCTGCTTCAGGATGGCGTTCAGGCCCCCGCCTTCGGTGGTGAAGTACAGGTTGCCCTGGTCACTGACCGCCACACCGGTGTCGATCTTCTTGCCCGTCTTGATGGTCCACAGCGGCTGCCCGGCTTTACCGATGGCGTGCAACGTGCCGCCCAGGTCGCCCACAACGATGGTGCCGTCGCTCAGCTGTGCAGCGGGGGCAGCAATGCCGGTGCCGGCCGTGTACGTCCATTCGGGCTCGCCGGTGGTATTTATGGCGTACACCTTGCCGTCGTAGCTGCCCACGACCACCAGATCATCGCTGGTGACGATCGGGCTGGCATTCACGAACAGTGAGGTCTTGGCCGTCCAGCGCAGATTCCCGGCCGGATCCAGGGCGTAGATCTTGCGGTCACTGGACCCGAAGTAGATGTTGCCGCTGCGGTCGATCGCGGGGCTGCTGAACACCAGTGACCCGGCCGCAAAGCTCCACTTGAGCTGTCCGTCTGGGGTCAGCGCGTGCATGCGGTTGTTCTGGGCCCCGAAATAGATGGTGCCGTCGGCAGCCACAGCCGGGCTGCTGAAGACCCCGGCTCCCACCTTGTAGCTCCAGAGGGTCTGTCCCTGAGCCGAGAGCGCATACACGGTCCCGGCGGCCGTGGCCACGATGACGCTGCCATCGGCGCGCAGGGCGGGAGTGGCAAAGATGTCACCGTCAAGCTTCACCTTCCAGAGTTGTTTGCCGGCCGCGTCCAGCGCATAGACATGATCGTCGTATGAGCCGGCAATGACCATGCCCTGGGGAGTGATGACCGGGCTGGAACGGCCCATGTCCGAGGTTGCGAAGTTCCAGAGTTCCACACCGCGTGAGTCAGTGCGGTGAATGCGGTTGTCTGACCCCATGAACACGAGATCGCCGTTGTCCGCGACTGAGACGCCGGACAGGACCCGCAGCTCTTTGAGCCAGTCCACTTTTGGAGCGACGAAGGTGGGAGTAGCGGCACCAGGGGTTGCCTGTGCACCCGCATACCCCCCACTGAGTAACAGTAGAGAGAGTGGGAAAGTGAGGATGTTCCTCATGTAATAGTAAGCTCCTTTACGGTCCCTTTACGGGTGCGAAAACGATATGGACGCCTGACAGGGTACGGCCTAAGATGATTTTCGTTATGAAGAACATTCTCATGCTGACCGCGTTCGCGCTCACCGGCCTCGCTGGCGCGCAGGACACCAACACCACCTCTACCAACACCACGACCACCCAGACCACCCAGACGACAACCACCACAGCAGAGCAGATGCCTTCCCCCGCCACCATGAGCGCCGTGGACAACTTCTCTCGTGCGCAGGAGTTCGCGGTTCAGGCCGACGTGGCCTACCCCGTGCCCTTCTATGACCGCACGCTGTGGAAAGCTGCTGTGGACCACGCGTACTACGCGGCCACCCAGGAAGCCGGTAACCGTGACTACAACGCCTATCTGGCGCAGCTGTACACCAAGACCCAGTGGTGGATCAACGCGTACAACGCCTGGAACCGTCTCGGTGAACTCAACGACGCTGAGAAGCAGTGGGCCAGCCTGAGCGCTGCCAAGCTCGCCTTCCTCGCGCTGCAGCGCGGCGATAAGGCCGCAGCCCGTACCTACGTGGAAAAGGGCATGAGCTGGGCCGACAGCGCCAGCCTCCAGGCCCTCATGAAGCGCCTCTGAGCAATCGTTCTAAATGCAGGACCGGCCGTGGAGAAATCCTCACGGCCGGTCTCATTTATGGTGTCAGATAACGGTCGAGGAGTTGCCCGGACCCCGGTGCTAGCCTCTCCTCATGAGTTCCTCTGCCCTGCTTGTCCCGGTCACCGGGTCCCTCCATGCCCTGCAGGTGCCTATCCCGTATCCCATGAAAACCGTGACCGTACTGATCGACGTGCCTCGCGGTGGTCCAGTCACGCTGGTAGACACGGCCCTGAATACGCCAGAAGCGCGTTCAGTCCTTGAAGAAGGCCTCGCCGCCCTCGGACTTCACTGGCCGGACATCGACCGGGTGATCATCACCCACCACCATCCGGACCACTACGGGCTGGCCGGGTTGATCGAGGAACGCAGTGGTGCAAGCATCCACATGCTGGACGTCGAGATCGGGCGCGGCGAGCGGTACTGGCACCTGTGGGAAGAGTGGCTCCCCGGCCACCTGAAACATATGCGCGACCATGGTCTGCCCGGGGCGTCGCTGGAAGGGATGGGCGCGGAACACCGCAAGGGTCGCGACCGCGTGCATCCGGCGGGCCGGGTCCAGCCGCTGCGGGAAGGGCAGCAGGTCGCGCTGGCGGGGCTGGACTGGGAGGTGCTGTGGCTTCCCGGGCACGCCGACGGCCACCTGGGGCTGTGGCAGGAGGAGGCCCGGCTGCTTATCGCGGGTGACGCGATTCTTCCGCGCATCAGTCCGAATGTCGGGCTGTACGCCTACACCCGGCCCAATCCACTGGGTGACTATCTGCAGACCCTTGGCAAGCTTGAGGCCCTGAATCCGGTACGGGCGGTGGTGGGGCATCACGGGCCGCTGATGGACGGTGTGCAGGCCCGAGCGCGCGAGTTGCGTGCTCACCACCATGAGCGGCTGGATTTCATCAAGGCAGAGGCTGCCCTGGCTCCCCGCAGCGCCTACGATCTTTCGCTCGCTATGTTCGCGCGGGACCTGAATATGAGCGGGCGGCGTTTTGCCCTGGCCGAGACCCTGGCCCATGCCGAGCACCTGCGCCTGCTGGGGCAGCTGTACCGCACCTGGGACGAAGCGCGCGAAGTCTGGATCTATCACGCCTGATGGGGGCACCCATGAAAATGGCGCGTGCTTCCCGTTGCTGGGCGCGGCGCGCACTATACTTCGCGCCATGACGGCCCCCCAGTCAGAGTTGCAGCGCATCATGGACGCCCTGCAAGAGAGCGGCATGTCCGTCGAAGCCGTTGAGGACGGCGCACTTGTGCGCGACGGAGAGACCCGCGTCGCCCTGTTTGCTGAGAAAGACCATCAGGGTGGGGTCATTGTCCGTCTCCACCTGGACTTGGATCTGTATGTCGAGGAGGACAGTTTGCCGGACATCCTGATGGGCATGAACCTCATGAATCAGGGCCTGGACTACGGCGCCCTGAATCTCGACCCGGTCGAAGCCGACACTGAAGATGATGACGTGCCGGTGACCTTCGCGGTGCTGGGCCGCAGTGTGCTGTGGTTGCGCGATCTGGGCCGCAGCGAACTCGACCGTCTGCGCGAGCACCTTCGCCGCTTCGAGGCCGAGGTGACCGAGACGGTGGAGCGCACCCTGCACGGAAGCAAGGGCATGAGCGCATAAAGCCCACATAAACGCGGTTTGCACCCACAATGCAAGAAGGCCAGAGCGGTCGCTCTGGCCTTCTTGGACTTTTCCGGTTACTGGCGATCCTTGATCTCCACGTAGTGCGCGTCGGTCGCACCGCTGTAGACCGCGTCAGGCCGCAGCAGGCGGTTGTCGCGGGAGTATTCGATCACACTGGCGCACCAGCCGCTGATACGCGCCAGAGCGAAGATCGGCGTGAAGTACTCCTTGCGGATGCCCAGGTCGCTGTACACGGTCCCGCTGTAGAAGTCGACATTAGGGTAGATGCCCTTGGATCCGATGCGCTCCACCACGACCCTCTCGATGGTTTCGAGAATCTGATAGTAGTTGCTCTTGCCTTCCTTGTTGGCGACCACCTCAGCGTAGTCACGCAGCACGCGCGAGCGGGGGTCGAAGTACTTGTAGACGCGGTGACCGACACCCATGATCTTTTCCTTGTTGTCGAGCTTCTTCGTGATGTAGGCCTCGGCCTGCTCGGGGTTGCCGACCTCGTCGAGCATGTCCATCACGGCCTCGTTGGCCCCACCGTGCAGCGGGCCCTTGAGTGCCCCGATGGCGCTGGTGATGCATGAGTACATGTCGCTGAGGGTGCTGCTGGTGGCAATGGCCGTGAAGGTACTGGCGTTCATGCCGTGGTCGGCGTGCAGCACCAGCGCGATGTCAAACAGCCGGGCCTGCTCGGCAGTCGGCTCCTTGCCCAAGAGCATGTACAGGTAGTTGCCGGCGTGGGTCAGGTCGGCGCGCGGAGCAATGATGTCCTGGCCTTCCTGGGCACGGTTGATTGCCGCGATGATGGTCGAGAACTGCGCGATCATGCGGATTGCAATCGCGCGCCGGGCCTCGGGGGTGACTTCCTCGGCCTGGGGGTCAAGCAGTCCCAGGTAAGACACCGCCGTGCGCAGCGCCTGCATGGGATGCACGCCACGCGGCATGTGCTGGATGATGTCGATCAGCTGCTGCGGAATGGCGCGGTTGGCCCTGAGCTCCGCGTCGAAGTGGGCCAGCTCGGCGGCAGTGGGCAGCTCGCCGTCCAGCAGGGCCAGACTCAGTTCCTCAAAGCTGCTCTTCTCGGCCCATTCCTGAATGGGAATGCCCAGGTGGGTCAGAATGCCTTCCGAACCGTTGATGAACGTAAGTTTGCTCTCGGTAAAGAGGACGCCTTCGAGCCCCTTGGCAATATTCGTCATGATGGTCCACGATACCACCGGCGCCTGTCGTGGTCAGGCTTCAGTCACGTTCCCAGATGGGTGACAGTGAGAACGCTCAGCCTACAATGCCCGGCGATGAACACCGCCTCCCCGGCCCCGCAGTCCATCCTGGCCCTTGACACGGCCACGCCCTTCCTGACGCTGGCCCTGGTGTGGCCAGGTGGACAGAGGCAGCTGTCGCGGGAAGTCGGCCGGGCCCATGCCGAACAACTGGCCAGCCTGGCGCACTCCCTGTTTGAGGAAGCCGGGCTGCCTTTTCGAGCACGGAAGCTGGTGATCGGGACCGGTCCCGGGTCCTATACCGGCGTGCGCGTCGGTGCCAGCTACGCGCTGGGCCTTGCCCGGGTGTGGGGAGCGTCGGTGCAGGGAGTGCCGACCCTGGAAGGTCTGGTGCGGGGAGAAGGCAGGCAGGCTGTTTCCCTGGACGCGCGCAAGGGTCACGTGTACGGCGCGGTGTACGACGTCCACGACGGTGTGGTGACCAGCGTGGTTCACCCACCGCAGAAACTGACTCTGGAGGTCTTTGAGGCGCTTGCTGGCCCGGCGCCGCATCACCGTCACGGCGCACCGGATGGTCTGGCGCTCCTGCACGCAGGGCTAGCACACGGTCAGGCGGACTGGTCACTGGCGTACCTCTGAACTGGCCTTGTCTTCATCCCACCGAACCAGGTACCGTCCGCTGACGGGTTTTGCCTTTTGAATACTTATCTCTTCTGAGGTGTTCGGCTCAGCTGGACGCACTCCTGTTCACGCAGGTTCATGACCAGCATCCCTGCCTGACTCGATCAGGTTGGAAACTCCCCCAGGTACGCCGTGAATGGGCTGCGATCAATCCACAGGCGCTGACCAACTCCAGCAGGATAGGAATGGGGCGCCGTGGTCAACCCCCCGGCGCCCGCTTCCCTGCCATGCGACCTCAGTCCGCAGCGTCCCCCTGGGCGTACTGCAGACGGTTCAGTTTGGCGTAGTAGCCGCCCTTGGCCAGCAGCTCCATATGGCTGCCCTGCTCCACAATGCGGCCCTTGCGCATCACAATGATGCGGTCACAGTGCTCAATGGTGCTCAGGCGGTGGGCAATGATGATACTGGTGCGTCCGCGCATCACCTTTGTCAGGGCGTCCTGGATGCGCAGCTCTGTCTCGGTATCGACGTTGGCCGTGGCCTCGTCCAGCACCAGCAGAATGTCGGGGTTCTGAATCAGGGCGCGGGCAAACGCCAGCAGTTGCTTCTGTCCGGTGGAAAGCGTGGCGCCGCGCTCACGAACCTCGGTCTGGTAGCCGTCCTCCAGGCCCAGGATGTACTCGTGGACACCCACGTATTTGCAGGCCTCCACCACGCGTTCGTGAGGGATGTCGGGATTGCCCAGCGTCAGGTTGCCCTCAATGGTGCCCGCGAACAGGAACACGTCCTGGAGTACGACACCCACATGGCGGCGCAGGTCGTACTGCTGCAGGTCGCGCACATCGGTGCCGTCCACACGCACCGCGCCGCGCTGCACGTCATAGAAACGGCTGACCAGCGCGGTGACACTGGTTTTCCCAGCTCCCGTCGCGCCCACCAGCGCCACGCTCTCACCCGGCTGGATGTGCAGGTCCAGCCCGCGCAGGATCCAGCGGTCGTCGGTGTCCGGGGTGCTGGAATTCACGTTGCTGTCATAGGCGAACCAGACGTTGTCGAAATCTACCCGACCCTCGAAGTTTTTCAGCGGTTTGGCGTCCGGCTTGTCGGTAATGTCCTCTGTGGTATCCAGAACGCCGAAGATACGCTCGCTGCTGGCCATGGCCGCCTGCAGGTTGTTGAACACGTCGGCCAGATCCTGAATCGGCTGGAACAGCTGCTGGGTCCACTGCACGAAGGCGAACAGGGTTCCGACTGTCACCGCAGCGGCCACACCCGTGCCGACCGCCTCTGCCCCAAGAATCTGGCGGGCGGCGAAGTACAGCACCAGGGCGACCGCTATCTGACCCAGCACCGCCACCGTCGGCATGAACAGCGAGAACCAGCGCACGCTGTTTTCACTGGCGGTCAGCAACGCGCGGTTGCTGTGGTCGAAGTCCAGTGCACTGCGGCGCTGACGGCCGAACAGCTGTACAGTCAGCATGCCGGTGATGTTCTCGTTGAGCTTGCTGTTGACGATGGCCTGCTGGACGCGGGTCACCCGGAATGCGTCGCGCAGGCGCGTGCGGAAAAAGTTGGTGGCCACAAACAGGATCGGCAGCACCGTAAAGGAGATCAGGGCCAGCTGCCAGTTGACGCTCAGCATCACGGTCACGAACACTAGGATCAGGAAGGAACTGGTGATCAGGCTGATCAGTCCACCGGTAATGAACTGGTTGATGGCGTCCACATCACTGGTCACGCGTGTGATCAGGCGCCCCACCGGGTTCTGGTCAAAGTACGAGAGCTGCAAACGCTGCAGCTTGGTAAACACATCGGCGCGGATGTCGCGCAGCACGCTCTGGCCCAGGTAACCGATGGCGATGGTGCTGGCATAGTTCAGCATGAATTCCGCCACCTTCAGTCCGATGTAGCCCAGCACGATCAGCACCAGTCCGCGGTACAGCACATCCGGGTTCAGGGTGTTGTCCTGGACATAAGGCACCAGATACTGGTCGATCGCGCGGCGCTGCAGCAGGGTCGGCAGCGGCTGCACCATGGCGGTTAGCAGCGCCAGGGCCACGCCACCTACTGCCAGCTTCAGGTAGGGCCGCAGGTAGGCCAGGATGCGCCGGGTCAGCTGCAGGTCAAAGCCCTTCTGGTCGATATCGGCTTCGGGGGGAGTCATCGCGTCACCTCACTGGCGCGGGGAAGGTCATGTTCCAGGCGGTCGGCAGCGTCCTCCGGGTCCGCCACGGCCTCGTCGTCACGGTCAAGGTCACTGGCCAGGCGCTGCAGCCGTTCCAGCTCGGCGTAGTGCCCGCCCAGGGCCAGCAACTCGTCATGGCTTCCCTGTTCGGTCAGGCGCCCGCCCTCCAGCACCACGATGCGGTCGGCGTGCCGCAGGGTACTGATGCGGTGCGCGATCAGAATCACCGTGCGACCCTGGCTGATCTCGCGCAGACCGTCCAGGATGCGGCGCTCGGTCTCGGTGTCCACCGCCGACAGGCTGTCGTCCAGAATCAGGATCTGTGGCTGGCGCACGATGGCACGCGCTATGGCGGTGCGCTGGCGCTGTCCACCCGAGAGGGTCACCCCGCGTTCGCCCAGCATGGTGTCAAAGCCGTCCGGGAAGGATTCGACATCGTCCAGCAACCCCGCCAGTCGCGCAGCGTCGCGCACCCGCTCGGGGTCCGGGTTCTGCGGTATATGCGGTGGCAGAGGCATCCCGACCACACTCACGCCAGCCGGGACAATCGGTAATTCCTGATCCTCCACTCCGAAGCCGATGTTGTTGGCGATGGTGTCACTGAACAGGAAGGGCTCCTGCGGAACCACGCTGATGGCCTCACGCAGGACCTTCAGGGGAACGACCCGCACATCTTGGCCGTCTATCCGCACCACGCCGCTTGTGGCGTCCATGCTGCGGGTGATCAGCTGGGCCAGGACGGTCTTGCCGCTACCCGTGGGGCCAGTGACCCCCAGGAAGGTGCCGGCAGGAATCTCCAGGGTCACGTCCTTCAGCACGGTCGCCTGTCCATAACGAACCGAGACCTGGTTAAAGCTTACGTCACCCCGGATGCGCCGGATTCCGTAGTCCGTACGCCCCGGGATATCAAAGACCTGCGGGCGGGCGTCCAGCATCTCGCGTAGGCGCACCCACGAGGCCAGGCCACGCTGCGTGACGCCGGTAATCCAGCCCACCATCAGCATCGGGAAGGTCAGCCGTTCCAGGGTGAGCAGGAACTGCACCAGCATGCCAGGCGTGAAGCCACTGCGGTCACTCAGGATCATCCGGCCGCCGTACAGCAGGATCAGACCAAAAGCCAGGCCCAGCAGCAGGCTGGTAAACGAGCGCAGTGGGCCGTCCACCTTGGTCAGGGCGATATTGCGCCGCAGAAGTTCCAGGTTCATGGTGCGGTAGTCCTCGATCTCGCGGTCCTCAATGGCGTAGCCCTTGACCACCCTCGCGCCACTGAAGTTCTCCTGGGCCCGGGCCGCGATCAGCGAGTTCTGCTCCTGAGCCAGCTTGTGGCGCGCGTTAATCAGCCTCGCGAGGTAGGACAGTACGCCCACAATGATCGGCAACACCGCAATGACAATCAGGGTCAGCTGCCAGCTCAGGCTGAACATGACCGCAAACGCCGTCAGGAAGCCCGAGAGAATGTTGACAATCTGCCAGACGCCAAAGCCCAGCATTTCGCGCACGGCACTCAGGTCGCCGGTCAGCCGGTTCATCAGGTCGCCAGTGCGTGCGCGGTCGTAGTAGTGCTTGTCCAGGGTCTGCAGGTGAGTAAAGATGTCGCGCCTGACCTCGTATTCGGTCTGGCGCGAGGCGATCACGATCATCCGGCGCATCACCAGCATGAAGCCGCCGGCCGTGGCGGCGGCGGCCACCATGCCCAGCGCATACCACCCGACCTGTGAGAGGGTCAGGCCGGCAGTCGCGGCGTCGGTATCCACCTGACCGGTCAGACCGTCAATGGTCAGACGGATCAGGTAGGCAGGCAACAGACTGACACTGTTGGCTACCACCACGGCCAGAAGACCAATGATGTATTGCCGCCGATGCATCAGCAGATACGGCCAGAGCGTGCGGAAACTGTCCAAGGGAAACCTCGATGAGGGGAAAAAGGGCAAAAAAGTAGCAGGGCGGACGCTCAGCGGCCGGTCAGCAGACATGATTCCCGGGGCTGGTATGGCGGCCAGCATACGCCGCGTGGCGCAGCGCGGTATGCGCCGAATGGCTCATTTCAGCGGAGCGGGACAGGTGCGCACCGGGCATGATTGACACCTTATGGGCCCGGTGCTACTATTCCCAGCCGGAAGAGATCGCGCCAAGCGAGAACTTCCGCACTCGGAGGCGAGCATTGTCGCTGCCTGTCCGCCTCAACGACGGTGCCACCCTAGCTCAACTGGTAGAGCACCCGACTTGTAATCGGAAGGTTGGGAGTTCGATTCTCCTGGGTGGCTCCACCTCGCTGCAAGGCGGGACAATCTGGGCCGAGAAATGGGTAGGTGGCCGAGTGGTTAAAGGCGACAGACTGTAAATCTGTTCACGTACGTGTACGGCGGTTCGAATCCGCCCCTGCCCACCACCGAATACGCGGGAATAGCTCAGTTGGTAGAGCGTCAGCTTCCCAAGCTGAAAGTCGCGAGTTCGAGTCTCGTTTCCCGCTTTTTCACTCGCTTCTGTAGCTCAGCGGTAGAGCACTCCCTTGGTAAGGGAGAGGTCATCGGTTCAAGTCCGATCAGAAGCTCCAATCACCCGGCGCGGCCTGCTTCCCAGTAGGCCGCGTCTCTTCTTTCGTCTCCGCGCCCCGTTGCGCTTGGCGTTTACGGGGTAGACGAGTAAACTGGCAACGCTTGCCCCACAGCGGGCAGACCCCATCAGGAGGAAACCATCATGGCAAAGGGAACGTTTGAGCGCACGAAGCCCCACGTGAACGTGGGGACGATTGGACACGTCGACCACGGGAAGACCACGCTGACGGCCGCGATCACCTTCACGGCGGCGGCGATGGACCCAACCATCGAGACGCTGGCCTACGACCAGATCGACAAGGCCCCCGAAGAGAAGGCCCGCGGCATCACGATCAACACCAGCCACGTGGAATACAACACGCCCAGCCGCCACTACAGCCACGTGGACTGCCCCGGCCACGCCGACTACGTCAAGAACATGATCACGGGCGCCGCCCAGATGGACGGCGCGATCCTGGTGGTCTCCAGCGCTGACGGCCCCATGCCCCAGACCCGCGAGCACATCCTGCTGGCCCGTCAGGTCGGCGTGCCGTACATCGTGGTGTTCATGAACAAGGTCGACATGGTCGACGACGAAGAACTGCTCGAGCTGGTCGAGATGGAAGTGCGCGAACTGCTGAGCAAGTACGAGTTTCCCGGCGATGACCTGCCGGTGATCAAGGGCAGCGCACTGCAGGCCCTCGAAGCGCTGCAGGGCAACCCCAAGACCGCCCGCGGCGAGAACAAGTGGGTCGACAACATCTG